>JANMYC010000880.1:0-6754 GCA_031381715.1 Saprospiraceae bacterium | reverse complement strand
ACGAAGCAAAAGTAAAATATCAATATAATACTGATTTTAACCCTCGTGCAGATATCATTAAGGACAATCCGAATGATTCGTATGAGCATTTTTATGGCAATAATGATGTAAAAGGCCCTGATGCATTTCACGGAACGCACGTAGCGGGTATCATTGGAGCTATGCGTGGTAATGATAAAGGTATAAAAGGTGTAGCGGATAACGTTCGCATCATGGGCGTCCGTTGCGTACCTGACGGCGATGAGCGTGATAAAGATGTCGCAAACTCAATCATTTATGCAGTGGATAATGGTGCACAAGTTATTAATATGAGCTTTGGAAAAGGTTACTCTTGGGATAAAGCTGCGGTGGATAAAGCTGTGAAATATGCCATGTCAAAAGATGTATTATTGGTACATGCAGCCGGTAATGATGCTAAAAACAATGATGCCGAAGGTAAAAACTTCCCTACAGCAATTTTCCAAAAAGCGGGTTGGTTTAGCCCTAAAAAAGCGAAAAATTGGATAGAAGTGGGTGCTTTATCTTGGAAAAAAGGTGATGATGCAGTGGCAACTTTCTCAAACTATGGTGCTAAAAACGTCGATGTCTTCGCTCCGGGTGTAGATATTTACTCTACTGCTCCTGATGGAAAGTACAAAAATGCTTCTGGAACATCTATGGCTTCTCCAGTGACTGCAGGTGTGGCAGCGATGATTCGCTCTTATTTCCCTGAATTAACTGCTGAGCAAGTGAAAGAATGCATTGAAAAATCGGTAGTACCGCAAGATTATAAAGTTAAAAAGCCAGGTACCGAAGAAACTGTGAAATTCAGCGACCTTTGCCGCACAAGCGGTACGGTCAATGCTTATAAAGCAGTGCAATTGGCTTCTCAAATGAAAGGTAAAAAGAAAGTAACTACGCCAAGAGCTTAATACTCATTCAATTTTACCCATAAAAAATACCCCCTCAGTGTAATTATAATGAGGGGGTATTTTTTATTTCAATTATCAATCATCAAACTTATTGAGTAATCCTCTTATTCGTAAAATAACCAAAAACCCACTGTTCTTTATCGCTGATTTTGTAGAAATAATCTTCGATATTGACATTTTTACCGTCTTTTAAGTAGGTTCTACGCATTTTTTGAGGGCTTTGGGCGCGTATTCTGAATTTATCATTTGGATTAATCCATGCTAAAATCCGAGCTTTTTGATTATAACCATCCATAACCCGTACCATACCTTCTTTTTCAAGCGGATTATCAATCACTACATAATTTTCATCAACCGCGGTAGATGCACTATTAGTTTGAGGTTGATTTGCTGGAGTGACATTATTTGGAGCAGTAGCAGCAGCTAATGAAGCCGAAATAATGTTGGCGTTATTAGCCATATTTTGTTCTTGTGCCCACCATTTTCCAATGAAAATAGCTGCTACAGCAACTACGGGAACAACCACATAAGACCAATTGAAAAGCTGATACGGTTTTTTCTTTGGAAATGGTTCTACTTCTCTCGAAATAATTATTGTTCTTTCATCCGAAGGAAGGGTGAGTTGGATTTCGAGTTCACGAACTTTTTGCGTAAGGGAAGCAATTTCTGAATGAAGTTGGAAATTTTCGGCTTTGAACGACTCAGCAGTTTTGCTGGTTCTAATTTCACTCGTTTTTAATACGCGGTTTTCACTTTGAAGTTGACTGATTTGACGTTTCTGCTTATTTATTTCGTCGAGTAAAGCATCAAACGTCTTCTCGGAGTCTTTTAATAAATCAATTTCTGAATTCATGTCAATGTCTATTCAATTGTTTGTTTTTATTAACCTAAAATTGTATAATCTTAATAAGTTTCCAAGTGTTTACCTTGTTTATAGCTCACAAAATTACAGGACTTAATTTACAAAACAAAATAACTGTAGTGCTTTACAAGTATTTTTTAAATATCTATATAGTAAGCCTGTCACAATTGTTTATTTTACAGTAAATTATATATTGTTATAAATCAATATATACATAATAAAAATTCCAAATATACCCTCTTGTACATTTGGAATTTAAGATAAAAAGATAAAATGAGTGTCAAATCTCATATTTCATATCCAATTAATTAATAATTACTTCTTTTAAAAACTCTTCTCCAATCTCTTCATTCATCATTTTTAGAATCTTTTCCCGACCGTAATGTAGTTCAGAACGCAGCGCTGCTGACTCAATCGAGATGTAAAGCACATTATTTTGTACCCGCAGCTCGCGCGTGTAGCCTGCAATCGTTTTACCCATTTTTTCTTCCCACAGGTTTTCGATTTTAGTTTTATACAAATTGGGCTTCAATCTGAACACGTGCACCATTTGTTGTAAAACTTCTGACAGCGTTTGATCATTACTTTTTTTCATTCAATTATCCCTTTATTTACTTTAAAAACCTTAAAGTCTGTATTCAAATTTTTTACAATATCGTTTATTCGTTCCTCGTGAGTATCTGTGATGAATATTTGTCCAAATGATTGATTTACAATGAGTTGTAAGAGATTACTCACACGTTCATCATCTAATTTGTCGAAAATATCATCCAGTAATAATATCGGTAAATCCTGTTTTTCTCCTTTTATTCCCTTGGCTTCATCGTGCTGAAAACTTGATAAAACCTCATATTGAGCCAATTTTAAACTCATCACAAACGACTTGAGCTGACCTTGCGAACCAAATTTTTTGAGTGGTTTTTCATCAATTTCAAATAGCCAATCATCTTTATGAATCCCCATAGTAGTTCTCTGCAAAAGTCGGTCTTTTTCACGACTCTTTTTCAAAAGATTTGTTAATGAGTCCCCAATAAGTTGAGAATTATAATGAATCATCACATCCTCCCTTGCCCCCGATATTTTTTTATAAATGTCATTAAAAACGGGGGTGAATTGGCTGATAAACGCTTGTCTTTTATCGAAAATATACTGCGCAGGCGGCGTCATTTGAGTATCATATACAGCGAGTAACCCCTCAGTATTTTCTCTACTTTCATCGCTTTTTTTCAACAAAGCACTACGTTGGTCAAGTATTTTATTATAAAAAATAAGATTTGTAAGATATTGATTATCAATTTGTGACAAAGCGGTATCCATGAATCTACGCCGTTCTTCACTGCCCTCCTTAGCTAATAAAGTATCATCGGGCGCGAACATGACCACGGGTAAAAAGCCAATATGATTGCTCAATGCCGCATACATATTATCGTTGCGCTCAATGATTTTCTTTTTACGATTTTGTACCTTTGCGACTATTTTTTCAGATTGGTTATTTTTTTTAAAATGTCCCTCTAATCGCATAAAACTTTGCCCCCTCAGTATAACATCCCCATCGGAGGGTAAAAAGTAACTTTTACACATACAGAGGTAATAAACAGCATCCAAAATATTGGTTTTGCCCACACCATTTAAGCCCACGAAACAGTTGATGCGTTCGGAGAAAGTTAATCGCTGCGATTCGTAATTCTTGAAATGAGTCAATATGAGCCTATCTAAATGCAAATTCCGTCTATTTTAAGATTCAAGCCCTAAAATAGTATTTTTAAACTTCAAGACGGTACATTTTTTAGAAGCGAGGCTGAATTTAAAATATCTATTTATCAAATACAAAATTAATGCTTTTAAAAGGTGGATTTTACGATATTGTCGGCATTTTTAATCAAAAACAAACCTTTTTGAATCACTTGCGTTGTGTAATACTGAGGGGTGTGTTGTTTTATTATTTTAAATTAGGATTATGAAATATTCGTTTGTCAAAATATGACACGTAACTGTTGGTAGTGTCGTTAAAAGATAATAACTTTCGATTATTAAATTAATTCATTAGCGAATATTCGCTATTAGTTTTAACACATACAAATTCAAATTGTATAATGGAAGCATCTGTTGCAAAAAAACCTACAAAAAGCGCTAAGAAAAGCGCATCAACCCACAGTAAAGAAACCTATATGACATGGTACGAAACCATGTATCGTATTCGTCGCTTTGAGGAGCGCGTGTTGGAGCATTACGGTGATTATGTGAGAGGCTTTTGCCACGTTTATATCGGCCAAGAAGCAATTGCGGCTGGTATGAAAACGGCATTAAAGCCAGATGATGGCGTAGTCACGGCGTATCGTCAACACGGTATCGCTTTGATGAAAGGAGTTTCATCGCGCGAAGCAATGGCTGAATTATTCGGTAAAGCTACGGGTGTAGTGAAGGGAAAGGGTGGCTCAATGCACTTTTTTAGTAAAAAACATAAATATTTCGGTGGAAATGGCATCGTGGGTGCTCAAATTGGTATCGGTACAGGCATTGCTTTTGCTGAAAAATATAAGGGAACGGACTTGCTTTGTGCTACCATGTTCGGTGATGGGGCATCTCGCCAAGGCATTCTTTATGAAGCGGGTAATATGGCTATGACATGGAAAATACCCGTTTTATACGTTTGTGAAAATAACGGTTATGCGATGGGTACCTCGGTAGCGCGTACATCCAATGTGACGGACGTGGCGTTGGTGGCTAATGGTTTCGATATGCCTTATGCGATTATAGACGGTATGACTCCCGAGTCAGTTCACGAAGGTTTTGCTAAGGCAGCAGAGCATATTCGCAGCGGTAATGGACCTTTTTTCCTTGAGGTAAAAACCTATCGTTATAAAGGTCACTCGGTGTCTGACCCTGAGAAATACCGTAAGGATGAAAAGGGTAGAGCCGAAGTTGCTCATTACAAAAGCATTGACCCGCTTAAAACAACTCGTGATAAAATCGTTGGTGGTAACATCGCTACAGAAGCAGAAGTGAAAGCCATTGAAGATATGATTGAAGCTGAAATGCAAGATGCTGTGGAGTTTGCAAAAGCATCTCCGCTGCCAGCGGCATCTGATTTGTACGAGGATAACTACGCTGAGCCGGGCTATCCATTCATGAAAGATTAAATATTTGAAACTTTAATTCGATATTAAAATCCGTTTTATGCTTTTAGTATAGAACGGATTTTTTGTTATAAATTTTTTAAAATATTTTAGAGGTGTATTTCAGTAAAAAAAAATGTATTTTTGTTTAAACATAAAACACAAATATGGCAAAAGATATTTACCACCAAACGGTAAGAGAAGCATTAATAAAAGATGGTTGGACAATTACGCATGACCCATTTTCATTAACAGATAAAAGCACCAATATGGATTATGATATTGACTTAGGTGCTGAGAAATTAATCACTGCTGAACGAGGTACTGAAAAAATTGCCATTGAAGTTAAAAGTTTTTTGAAAGCGTCATTTACTCACGAATTTCATGGCGTCTTTGGGCAATATATCATGTATTTTGAGGGTTTGAAAATTGCAGATCCAGAACGGGTTTTGTATTTAGCAATGCCCGATTTTGCTTACGAAAAGCTAAATGACTATTCTTTTATAAAAGAGGTTATTATGAACTATCAGATGAAATTAATTGTTTTTGACTCAAATGTTCAAACAATCATAACATGGATAAAATAAAAAAATATCAAGCAATAATAATTGCTCTTTTAAAAGAATACGAGCAAAAAGGCTCTAAAAGTGAAACATATATTATCACTGATACCATTCATCATCATTATCAAGTCGTGAGAGCTGGCTGGGATAGCAAAAATCACTATTATTTCCGCGTCCGAATGCACTTAAATATTAGGAATGATGGGAAAATATGGATTATGGAGAATCAGACAGAAGATGAAATTAGCGAGATTTTAGTAGATAGAGATATTCCTAAAACCGATATAGTTATAGGAATATTGCCCGAGTCCGTTCGTATGCACACGGGATATGCCGTTGCTTAATTGGTGATGGAACATAAAAAATCCGTTTTATGCTTTTAGTGTAAAACGGATTTTTTTATATAAAGTCGTACCCCCTCAGTATATTTACGTTTTTAAACAGTTTCCAATCTTTAAAATCAATCATCCAACATCTCAATATAAAATGTACGAACAAATATTAAAAGATTTAAAGCCTACTCATACGCAACTGATTGCCGTTTCTAAAACCAAACCTAATGAAGCCATTTTAGAGCTTTATGAAAAAGGACAACGGACGTTTGGCGAGAATTATGTGCAGGAATTAGTGGATAAATATGCCTCTTTGCCAAAGGATATTGAATGGCATTTTATTGGTCATTTACAGTCCAATAAGGTGAAATATATTGCTCCGTTTGTGGAATGTGTCCACTCAGTAGATTCTATAAAATTGCTGCAAGAGATTGATAAACAAGCTTTTAAAAATAATAGAAAAATAAAATGTCTTATGCAATTTCATATTGCCGAAGAAGATACTAAATTTGGCTTTGATACTGAGAGGGTAGCTGATATTCCTTTTAACGATATTTTAAATTTAAAAAATATTGAAATAGTGGGAGTCATGGGCATGGCTTCTTTTACCGATGATAAAACTCAAGTAAAAAGGGAATTTCAAACTTTAAAAAGGGTTTTTGATGTATTAAAAACGGCTTATTTTAATGAAAACCCCAATTTTAAAGAAATATCAATGGGCATGTCCGATGATTATAAAATGGCGATAGAAGAGGGTAGTACGATGGTTAGAATTGGCAGTTTATTATTCGGAAAACGGATTTATGGTTGAAATTATCCTAAAAAACGTTTAATTTGCGTTAAAATTTAAAGACATGACAAGAGTATTGAATCCAACCAAGTTTACACCTTTGCAGTTAGAGCTATTGAAATTTTATTCAATGAGTCCGACTGAGGAGGAAGTGTTAGAAGTGAAAGACATGTTGGCTAA
>JANMYC010000872.1:0-2473 GCA_031381715.1 Saprospiraceae bacterium | reverse complement strand
TCTTGTGAATGAACTGCTGGATTTGTCGAAGTTAGAAGACGGTAAGATGACCTTATATTTAGTAAAGGGTGATGTGATTAATTTTCTAAGATACATTGTCGAATCGTTTCAATCTTTAGCCATAAGTCAACAAAAGCAATTTCACTTTTTATCAAATATAGATGAACTGGTCGTGGCTTATGATGCAGAAAAGCTGCGGCAGATTATTGCCAATCTTTTATCCAATGCCTTAAAGTTTACACCCGTACAGGGCAATGTGTATGTAAGTATTTCGCAGGAAGCGGCAATAGAAACGGGTTATGCAGTAATGGTTTTAAAAGTAAAAGATACGGGCATTGGTATTCCTGAAAATCAGGTGCAGCACATCTTCGACCGTTTTTATCAATTAGACAACAGTCACACCCGCAAAGCGGAAGGCACGGGCATTGGATTGGCACTCACTAAAGAGTTAGTAAAACTCATGAATGGCACGATTGCCGTAAAAAGCCCCGCCGTGGGTGCAACAAAAGGAACAGAGTTTACCATTACACTGCCCTTACAAAAAGTAAGTGTGGAAGAAATAACCGCAATTGTTCCTGAATTTGTAAAAGAATCCGCTGTTACGCCCGTTATAGTGAAAAAAGCACCCCTTACTATTTCCAATGAACACACAGCCCCAAGCACACCATTGATTTTATTGGTTGAAGACAATGTGGATGTTGTGGCTTATACCGCAAGCTGTTTGCCCCAATATAAACTGGCGGTTGGTAAAGATGGTAAAGAAGGTCTTGAGATTGCAACAGATATTATTCCTGATTTAATTATTACTGATGTGATGATGCCTTTTATTGATGGGTTTGAAATGTGCCGAAGATTAAGACAGGATGAACGCACAAGTCATATACCCATCATCATGCTCACGGCAAAAGCGGATATACAAAGCAGACTGGAAGGATTGGAACACGGGGCTGATGTGTATTTGGAAAAACCTTTTCATAGAGAAGAGTTGCTGTTACGCATTAAAAAATTGCTGGAGCTTAGAAAAAATTTACAGCAGTATTACAGTAAACAGATTGGCATCAATAATACCGCAGACATATCAACAGAAGACATTGAAACGCTTGCCATTGAGAAAACCGAACATGAATTTGTAAAAAAAGTGCGCGAAATAGTGGAAGCTAATTTTAGTAATTATGAATTCAATATAGAACAGTTGTGCAAATTGATGTTTATGAGTCACTCCCAACTGCACCGCAAATTAGAGGCACTTACGGGTTGCTCGCCCAATCAATTTATCCGTATCATCCGTTTAAATAAAGCCAAAGAATTACTCGCCAACCCTTCTTTAAGCATTGCCGCCCTTGCCCAGGATTGCGGTTACAATGACCCCGGTTATTTTGCACGGGTGTTCAAGCAGGAGTATGGCATAACGCCGCAGGAGTGGCGAACGAATAATTAAGAAGATGTTTTGAATTCTATTTCAGGCGAAAAATGAGTCTTTTCCAGTCTCAGTTCTTAAATTTTTTCTCAACGTAGCTAGGCTATGTCTCCAAAAATTAAAATCTGGGACAGAAAAACACTTCATTTTTCACTCTAAAATAGAATTCAAAACATACTCTAAACTGAGGGGGGGCATCACAACCTTTCCACTTCCTCCGCCGAACCCGTTTTTTTCATTTGGAAAACATTATTTAATGATGAATTGTATTGTTTTTACTAAAAATACTGAGGGGGTTAATTAAGCTGCGCCTCAGAAATCGTAAAATAGCATTCAGGCTTGGTTCCCTTCTCCACCTGTGTAACAGCATAAACCGCATGCAACACGCCGAAGAGTAACAAACCCAATAATCCATATAAAAGTGAGTCGGGTGAATCTGTATCGGGCATTCTTAAATCAAAATTCAAAGGCATAAAATGATATATCCAAAGTGCTGTTTTCATTGTGTAGTTGATTATTATGGTGAAAAATGAATTGTTTTTTGTTTTCTCTGTGCATGTTCACCATAATGTTTTTTTTGGGGTTTATGAAATTTTAAAGAGCTCAACAGGATTTTTACGTTGTTGTGAAATCCCAATAAAGCCCTTTAAAATTTCATAAGTCTTATTTCAAAAAAGCTTACCAGCTCATACGATCGATAACCATCCTCACCTCGCCTTTGACGAGGTTTGAATTCTCGCGTGTTTGTTTCATCAAATCATCAACATTTTTTGTAGGATGCACTTTTTTGAAATAGTCATCGAACCAATCGGCGAGATAGAATTTCATATTGGGATATAAATCCACGGCAACTGAATTATAGGGCATCGAAGTACCGAAAGGCGTTTCCAAATTCATCAACCACCAAGCTGTCATTTTACCATCTTTTACACGGGCATTATGAACGGGCATCCAGATGTCTTTTTCCATTTTAACATGGTCAGCACGGCTTTTGCCTGCACCGTTTGCTATGTAATTAAACACACCTATTTTGCCATTTTTAGCCCAACCTTCAGG
>JANMYC010000816.1:0-8215 GCA_031381715.1 Saprospiraceae bacterium | reverse complement strand
GCTGCCGCAGTAATGTATTGGATATGGTTACTGAGGGGTATGCCTTTATTTAAAGATAGAACAGTGAAAATTTATTCAACCCTGCTTTTAGGTATTCTATTAAGTGAAATAGCTTTGGGTATTGGAATGCACCGCTTGGGCATTCCGCCGATTCTCCAACCTTTGCATCTTTTATTTGGTACATGCCTTTTTGCTGCTTCATTCACTTTAACGGGTGTACTGTATTACAAGAGAATTAAAATATAGTTTTTATCCTCAAGCACATGTGTTTTATTGAAATTCAATGAAGCCGTTTAAAGTATTCAATTTTTTAACTCAAATTGGATACTTTAAACAGGTTCATTATCTCTTTACCTCTTTTCCAAAACTTTATTGTCTATTTTTAAAAGGAATCAAAGGAAAATTTTAAATTTGTCCTTCTCAAAAATAAAAATACCGATTTGACTGTTAAATACGTTTCTCATTTGTAAAAATAGTCTGTGAGAATAAATTAAATTGAATATTAAAGGGATGCTTGATAATATAAAACAGTTTTGGAAAAACAATATTCAGTTACCTACCAGTAAAATATTTCGTCCGGTAACCGAAACCCTTTCCGCTTGGTTAGAGCCAGTGGGCAATTCACTCCAACCATTGAAAGAACGCTTTGATGAGCGTTGGGCTTCTTTCGCTATGCAATATCCTCGCTTATCTGTATGGGTACGCAGAGGAACTAAACTTGCCGCAGTTTTCTATGCTTTTTATTTCATTTTTGCTATTGGCTTATTCGGAGAAATACCGACCGTGGCTGAATTGGCAGAGATGCAAACTTTGAATACATCGGAAGTATTGACAGCTGATAGTGTAGCCATTGGTAAATTCTACAAAGAAAATAGAAAAGATATTAGTTTTGAAGAAATTCCCATGCATGTAGTGGATGCATTGGTTTCTAATGAGGATGTGCGTTATTGGGATCACGATGGGGTGGATTTTTTAAGTTTTGGGCGTGTTCTGTATCGCTCAGTACTGATGGGGGATAAAACAGGTGGCGGTGGCTCTACCATTTCACAGCAGTTAGCAAAGAACCTTTTTGGACGTAAACGATATTATGCATTAAGCACTCCCATCAATAAAGTAAGAGAAATGCTCATTGCCCGCCGTTTGGAAAGGGCTTACGATAAAAAAAACCTTTTGGCTTTTTACTTGAATACAGTGCCTTTTGGGGGCAATGTATTTGGTATTGAAATGGCATCTAAGCGCTTTTTTAATAAATCAGCCATAAATTTGAAACTGGAGGAAGGTGCTGTTATCATTGGAATGTTAACCGCCAATACCGTCAATAATCCAAGAAGAAATCCCACAAAAGCATTCGAAAGGCGCAATGTCGTCTTGAAACAAATGGTTGTGAATGAAAAAATAAAACAAAAAACGTATGATTCGCTCAAGGTAATTCCTATAAAATTAGATTATCAACCCGTATTGAATAAAGACAATATGGCTTCTTATTTCAAGGATTATATGAGACTACAAGTACCGAAGTTGCTTGAAAACTATAAAAAAGAAGATGGCACATCGTATGATATTTATAACGATGGTTTAAAAATATATACTTCGATTGATTCTAAGTTGCAAATTATGGCAGAAAGTGCCGTGCAAGAAAGAATGTCGAAGTTACAAAAGCAATTTGATGACCATTGGAGCAGTGGTAAATGGTGGGGCGATGACAAATGGCTTGAAGATGGAATGCGCAACTCTGACCGTTGGAAGAAATTGGCGAGCGAAGGAATGAGTGAAGCGAAAATCCGAAATAATTTTATGAACGTCAAAATCCCTATCAATATATTTGCGTGGGATAATGGCAAACCGAGTGAAGATGAACGCACAATCACGCCTTTCGATTCAATAAAATATTATTTCCGTCAGCTCAATTCAGGCTTCATGGTCATGGATCCTAAAACAGGCTTGATAAAAGCGTGGGTAGGTGGTACGGATTTTAACTTTTTTCAATACGACCATGTGCGTTCACGCAGGCAAGTAGGCTCTACTTTCAAGCCTATTGTTTATGCTAAAGCGTTACAAGCAGGCGTTCGGCCATGTGATTATATCAGTAATAAATTGACGGCTTATCTGACGGATGGCACAACCATGAACGGAGAAGATGTCACAGAAGAAGATAAAAAAGCAGGTAAAGCTTGGATTCCTCGAAACTCCGAGGAAGGCTACAGTGGCTCTTACTCCTTGGAAGGTGCTTTGACTAATTCAGTGAACGTCGTATCTGCCCATTTGATTCATAAAATCGGGTTTAGAAATGTTCAAGAGTTGGCTAAAAACATGGGTGTTACGTCCGAGATGCAAAACGATTTATCTATTGCATTGGGCACGTCTGATATTTCACTTTTTGATATGATGAAAGTATATGGCACTTTTGCTTCTCGTGGACGCAGACCAGAACCAGTATCTGTTTTAAAAATAGCAACCAGAGATGGTAAAGTGATAGCAGATTTCACCAAGGAACTGAATACCAATAAATGGCAACAAGTACTCAGTGTGGATGAAGCAGATATGATGACTCGAATGATGAAATCGGTGGTAAATGAAGGAACTGGGGAGCGTTTGCGCCGTGTCTATAAACTTACTGGTGATATCGCTGGTAAGACAGGTACCACACAAAGCCAATCAGATGGTTGGTTTATGGGCTTTACGCCTAATTTAGTAGTTGGTGCGTGGGTAGGAGGTATTACACCAGCGGTTCGTTTTAGAGATATGGATTTAGGGCAAGGGGCTAATATGTCTTTACCGATATGTGGTATCTTCCTTCAGAAATTGTATGAAAATCCTCAATATGCATACCTTAAAAATGAAAAATTCCCTGAACCCGCTAAATGGATAGTAGACTCCATGGAATGTGCTCATAGGAAATATACGGAAGAGGAAATTGCCGAATTTAATTCTTCTGAGGTGTCAGATTCGACGGCGTTGATTCCCGCGCAAGAGCTTTTTCCGGATGAAAAGCCAGGAGATAGCCCTCAAAATAGAGACAATCATGATTTGAAAAATGATTTTGATAAAGCAGAGGAAAAGAAAACACCTCAATCAGGCGGAACATTGCCAAGCGTAAGACCTGAAGTGAAACAACTGCCTAAACCTCAACAAGGTCCACCACAGTTGCCGCCGAATAAGCCCATTAAAAATAATAATTAACGATAAAAAAGCCGTTGTAAGAAACTTACAACGGCTTTTTATTTTTTTAAACCCGTTTTTATTGAAGCTGTTCATTTAAATTCCAATCATAGTCTTGATAATTTAAAGTCGCTTTTTCACTTAATTTTGTATTTGAGTACTTATTTATGAACGCAATTACTGAGGGGGCTGCCTTTTTGAAATCGCCCGAAAACCAAGTAAAAATCTTAGACAAATCCGCTTTATTAGCCGATTGTATCTTATTTCTATTCCCATCATTAATGAAATTCTTCGCTTGCTCGTCCAATTGAGCATTTAACTTTGAAGCCATATAAGCCTCATTTCTGAGCGGGGGACAGCCTTTTGAAGCACAATTGACCGCAAAATGGATGCGAGGGTCATTGAATTTCGGGCGAATGATGCCGTGTTCAATATCATTCAGATTATAGGTTTTACCTTCAATTTTAATAAAACTGATAGTCCATGTGTCACTCACGAAAGGGATACCGCTTTTTATGTCTTTTATACTTTTGACGGGGTAATAATTACAAATTAGCTTAATAGTGAAAGCATTATAAGCGTTAATCCAATAAGCCAAGCGTTCTTCTTTACTCCAATTTTTTTCATTAGGATGATTGCGCGACAGCAAATCAAGGTAAGAATTGAATTGTACACTGTCTTTTAAAAAGCCTTTATAATTGACATAACCCTCTTCATTGACGTATTTTTTTAAAAGGCTATCAAAAATAGCATGATTGATAGGCTTAGATTCTGAATTATAATCTCTCACTTTTATACAACTTTGAAGTGAAGAGAAAGACAGTAGGATAATTAAAAATTTTAAAATTTTCATTGGTGTTAAAATAGATTATCTCTTTTCATTAAAGAGCCAGTTATCTGAATATTTTTTACGCTATTAGATACGAGTCTTTCATTGAAATGGATTTTTAATCCATTTTACTGATTCTTCGTTTCATGGTTCAAAATTGCTGAAACTAAATCACGTAAATATCACAATGAGTATTCAATTTTTACTTTCTCCCTTTCCATGTTATTAAAAACACGCCAAACAAAACGATACCTGTACCCAATAACTGCAATAAAGTAATCTTTTCATTTAGGTAAAAATTGGCTAAAAATATAGTAAAAACGGGACCCACAAAGCCAATTATTGAAGAATTAGAAGCACCAACTAACCTGATGCCTTCTACTATCAAAAAAGTAGGAATCACAGTAGCAATCACCACCAGCCATAAAGTTAGCCAATAAATTTCCTGTGGATAGTGAAAAATATCGACCCCATTATACACCGCAGATTGGATAATAGTGGGAATAGTAGCAGCAATCATGGCGTAGCAAGTGAATTTGATAGAGCCCACCCGCTGTGCTAATTGTCCCGTGCCAACCACGTAAAGCGAATAAGTGAAGGCGCAGGTCAATATATAAAATGCCCCTTTCTCCATATCCTTTTGTTCGCCTAAGCCTTTTTCAGCAATAAAAGCGATTATTACCCCAATATAAGTCAATATAAGGGCGATATACTGAGGGGGTGTTATTTTCTTCTTAAAAAAAATGGCTGATAGAATGACCACCATCGTAGGGTAAGTAAACAACATGAGCCGCTCTACGCCCGCCGATACATATTGCAAACCTAAGAAATCCAGCATACTGGATATATAATAACTTAATATGCCCAAACCACCAATCATCAGCCACTCACGCGTAGTGAGGCGTACATTGGCTTCATCTTTACTCACAAAAAAAGCGATAACGATGTAAAACGGTAATGAAAAGATTAGCCTCAATGCCATTACGGATATAGTATCCACATGATGAATATACATCAATTTGATAATAACCGCTTTTGAAGAAAATCCAATATTGGCTATGACTAAAATAAAAACACCGAATAAAAATCGGGTTTTGGTGGGCGCATGATTTAAAAAAGAAGTCAGGTTCATCATTATTATGTCGGGTTTAGGTTACAAAGTAAAAAGTATTCCAAATATGAGTGTGTGATTATTAGGCCTATTCTACGATTCGTAAACGCTGAAATACGGTTTTAAAAACAATTTTCACCCAATAAGCATTTCAATATCTTTGAAATGTATTTTTTACCTTTGCAAAATAAGTAGGCGTATGAAAATAAACCTGCCTGCCGGCAGGCAGGTTTATTTTAGCCCAACAACTTAGACCGTTCAATACACTATTATATGTGTACTTTTAAGAGGATTTTAAAGGTTTTATATAAAAGGCATAATAAAACGATGAATAGAACAATTACAGGGTTTTCAAAACTGACTAAAGAACAAAAAATACAATGGTTGTGTGATAATTTTTTGTCCAATACTGAGGGGGTAGACACTTTTAAAAAGTTCTGGCATTCAGACGAAAATTTTCAAAAAGTGTTTGACGGATTTTCTGAAAATACGATTTCTAACTTCCCAATTCCGTTTGGGATTGCGCCTAACTTTATCATTAATGGTAAGCCTTATGCCGTTCCTATGGTAATTGAAGAAAGTTCGGTAGTAGCTGCTGCATCAAGTGCTGCTAAATATTGGATGGAAAGAGGGGGATTTCATGCAGAGGTATTGAGTACCCAAAAGATGGGGCAAGTTCATTTTACTTGGTCAGGAGATGCAGGAGAATTGAAAAATCTATTTTCCTCATTAAAAGAAACTATTTTAGAGGATACAGCTTTTTTAACAGAAAATATGCGCGCCCGAGGCGGTGGCATATTGGATATTGTGTTGGAGGATTTTACTGAAATAGAAAATGACTATTATCAGCTTAAAGTGACCTTCGAAACGTGTGATTCGATGGGCGCTAATTTCATCAACAGCGTACTCGAAGAAATGGGTATTGTACTCACTCAATTTCTGCAAGCTAAAACAGGGAATCCGCCTATTATCATCATGTCCATTTTGTCGAATTATACGCCACAGTGTATTGTTCGCGCTTGGGTGGAATGTGATATTGAGGATTTTCATGATAAAGATGCCGCTTTTTATGCTGAAAAATTCCGAAAAGCTGTCAGAATCGCCAATATTGATCCTTACCGAGCGGTGACACATAATAAAGGTATTTTTAATGGAATAGATGCGGTGGTGTTGGCAACTGCCAATGATTTTAGGGCGATTGAAGCCTGTGGCCATGCGTATGCTGCGCGTGACGGGCAATATCGAAGCCTTTCAAAATGCACAATTGAGGGCAACCGTTTTAAGTTTTGGATAGATATTCCTTTAGCCGTTGGAACAGTTGGCGGTTTAACACGTTTACACCCTTTGGCTAAGATGAGCCTCGAGATATTGGGTAATCCTTCTGCTTCCGAGTTGATGATGATTATAGCTACAACAGGTTTAGCCCAAAACTTCGGGGCTATTCGCTCGTTGGTGACTACGGGTATCCAAAAAGGGCACATGAAAATGCACCTTTCAAATATCCTCAATCATTTTAGTTGTACTGAGGGGGAAGAAAGCAAAGTGCGGGATTATTTTGAAACTAAAACGGTAACGTTTTCAGCGATACGGGATTTCGTGGAGGATTTAAGAAAAGTAGAAGAAGTATAAAAGATGACTAATACAATAGAAAAAAAAATCTATTATGCACACGGAAAGCTCCTACTCACGGCTGAATATTTCGTTTTGGATGGGGCTAAAGCTCTGGCTGTACCGACTAAATTTGGGCAATCGTTAGAAATTGTGTCTACTTCTACTACTGATAATTTGACTTGGAAAAGCTTTGATAGCGATAAAAAAACGTGGTTTGAAGGCATATTTGATTCAAAAAGCCTTAAATTACTTGCTTCTGAAGATGAAAAAACGGGCTCAATGTTGTCTAAAATATTACAAACTGCCCGCAATCTCAACCCCCAATTTTCAAATTTTAATTATGCTATTGAAACACATTTGACTTTTCCGCGCCAATGGGGTTTAGGGACAAGTTCTACTTTGATTTACAATATTTCGCAGCTTTTTGGAGTTAATCCTTATACTTTATTGAAAGATACCTTTGGTGGCAGTGGCTACGACATCGCTTGTGCGGCAGTGAATACAGCCATTTTTTATCAACTTGGAGAGAGTGAACCAATTGTAGAAAATGCTTTTTTTGAGCCTTTTTTCAAGGACAACTTATACTTTATTTATTTGGGTAAAAAGCAAAACTCACGAGAAGGTATTGCACGTTACTGGGATAAAGCAAAAAATATACCCCCTCACCGAGAAATCGGGACTAGTCAGTATTTTGATGATATTTCAGCTATTTCAGATGCTTTTTGTACTGTTTTTGATTTAAAAAGCTTTGAAAAACTGGTTTTTGAGCATGAGCGTTTAGTGGCATCTGTTATCGAGTTACCAACAGTAAAATCACTTTATTTTACCGATTATTGGGGTGAAATAAAATCATTGGGTGCTTGGGGAGGAGATTTTGTTTTAGCAACGTCCGACAGAACTTTAGAAGAAACAAAAGTATATTTTAATAAAAAGGGCTTTGATACTATTTTGCAATACTCAGAAATGATATTGTGATTTTTAAACAAAAATTTGTTTAATATTATTTAAAATTGAACCATGATACAGAATATTCTTTTAGGATCGGCATATAAAGATATTTATGAAAGGATTGAAAGTTTACAGGCTACTAATATGAGGCAATGGGGTAAAATGGATATCGCTCAAATGTTAACCCATTGTAATATACCCATTGAAGAAGCTATCGGTAAGACGCCGGCAAAGGATTCGAGTAATTTTTTAAGTAAAACGTTGATAAAATGGGTGGTTTTAAGGAAAAAGCCTTTTGGCAAAAACTTACCTACTGTGCCCTCTTTTGTAGTTACTGACGAGCGTATTTTTGAGGAAGAGAAACAGAGGCTACTTGAAAATGTGAAAGTATTTTATGAAAAAGGTCAAAAACATGGTGAATTTGCCCCACATCCAGGTTTTGGAAAACTATCAAAAGAAGACTGGGGGTTTTTAACCTGGAAACACCTTAACCATCATTTACAACAATTTTCAGCCTAAGTTTTTACTTTGTCCCTTATTCAAATAATGTAAAAACT
>JANMYC010000806.1:0-3252 GCA_031381715.1 Saprospiraceae bacterium | reverse complement strand
AAACACCCAGCGGCTGTGGCAATATTGCCGTGCGTCACGAGGTGCATATCGTCCAAAACCTCGACGCCCATACCCCTCAGTGTCTCCATGGCAGTGGGGTAAGTTGTTGCTGATAAACCATCCAATAAGCCCAAACCCGCTAAAATCAAGGCACCTGAGCACATTGAGCATATCATTTGAGTATTTGGATTGAGCTTAAAACGGTTTAAATACGCCTCATTTTGGTACAAAGCCCTTGTTCCTGCGCCACTGGCGAAGAATACGATATCCGCATCCGCACATTCATCAATGGTGCCGTGCATTTTTAATTCAATACCGCACACTGAAGTATGAATAGCTTCTGTACCCACAAATTTGACTTGAAAATTTTTATCAATCAAACGAACTCGGTTGAACAAATCCCACGGGAGGAAAACATCAATGTCAGTGAATTTGTCAAATACGACGATGGTTACTTTTTTCATGGAGGTGTATTTTTTATTTGAAAAGATAGGGCAAATGTATAGTTTTGTAGGACTATTGAAAAGAGCCATTTTATATATTCTGAGTAGTCCAGTCAAGTAGGCGTTTAAAAATAAACGGGAATTTTTTGTCGTCCTAAAAAAATATAAGTGACTGACTGAAAGGAAGTTACGTTATTTTTTCAGGATCGACTCACGAAAAAAATTCCCGTTTATTTTAGCCAAACTACTTATGTTTTTTAAAAATTTTGAAAAAAATATTTTCCAATTTGTCCGATTCTTCCAATCCCGTTAGTCTTTAAGGCGAATTGAAACAAATTTTTTACCTTTTTAAAAATTAAAAAATATGGAAAAGTACATGTTGATTTTTCGCAACACACCTACAACTGAAGATGAATTTCAAAATTTATCACCCGAAGACATGCAAGCTGAATTGGATAAATGGGGACAGTGGATTGGCGGTATCGCTGCTCAAGGTAAAATGGTGAGCACCGATGCCTTAGACCACACGGGCAAAATTGTGAAAGGTTCCAAACACGTGGTAACTGATGGCCCCTTCGTAGAAAGTAAAGAATTGGTGAGTGGGTTCCTAATTTTATCGGCTGAAAGTATCGAAGAAGCCATCGAGCTTTCAAAAGGTTGTCCTATTTACGAGATTGAGGGCAGCATTGAAGTGCGCCCTTTGATGAATTTTGAATAAAATATCATGCTCAATCAAAAACAAGTTTCTCAAATAGTTGACCATCTTTTTCGACACGAGTCGGGGAAGATGGTTGCTGTTTTGACAAAATTCTTTGGCTTTGAACATGTGCAATTAGCGGAGGACATTGTTCAAGAAACACTTTTAACGGCTTTTGAAACGTGGAAACTCAAAGGCGTTCCCGATAATCCGCAGGGCTGGCTGTATCAAGTTGCTAAAAACCGTA
Source organism: Saprospiraceae bacterium (assembly GCA_031381715.1). Taxonomy (GTDB): domain Bacteria; phylum Bacteroidota; class Bacteroidia; order Chitinophagales; family Saprospiraceae; genus JAAFJT01. The sequence goes on along the minus strand of JANMYC010000806.1, from coordinate 1,865 downwards.
TTTTAACCCACTTGAAACGAGAGCAAAATTTTCAAAAAAATATTGCGCCCAATCTTACCTATTCCATTGAAAATGAATCACTTATTCAAAATAAGTTGGATGATTTTTTTCTTGAAAATGAAATTGAGGATGCCCAATTACGCATGATGTTCGCTTGTTGCCATCCCTCAGTATCCACCGATTTACAACTGATTTTGATACTTAAAACTTTGTGCGGATTAAGCATAAAAGAAATAGCTGCGGCACTTTTAAGTAACGAAGATGCCGTTGCCAAACGTCTTTATCGAGCCAAAGAAAAAATCAAACAAGAGGGTGTTTTATTAGAAGTGCCCGTTGGTTCGGCTTTGGTTGAAAGGTTGGATGCCGTGTTGAAAGCCATTTATTTACTTTTCAATGAAGCCTATAAATCGACTTCAACGGATACCGTTATCCGACAAGATTTGAGCGACGAAGCCCTCCGACTCAGCGCTATTCTGATTTCGAGACCCCTCAGTATTGAAGGCTATAATGTGCCTAAAATCAACGCTTTAATGGCATTAATGTGTTTCCACGCCGCCCGTTTTGATAGCCGATTGGATGAGGCTGGCAACATTATTTTACTTGAAAATCAAGACCGCTCACGGTGGAATTCCTTTTTAATCAATAAAGCCTATTCCTTTTTTAAAGCCTCATCGGAAGGCACAGAGTTAAGCGAATACCACATCGAAGCTGCTATTGCCTCCTATCACACCCAAGCGAAAAGCTTCGATAAAACCAATTGGCAAGCCATATTTTACTGCTATAATTTGCTTTATTCCATCAAACCCACATCCGTGGTAGCCTTCAATAGAGCGATTGCAAAAGGTTATTCGGAAGGCGCAAAAGCAGGAATCGAAGCCTTATTGGACATTAATGACCTCGATAAAAGCCATTTTTACCACACCGCATTAGGCGATTTTTATCATAAAAATGGGCAAAATGAAAAGGCGAAATCAGCCTATGAATTGGCTTTAAAATATGTGGTTTTAAAAGCTGAGATGAGGGTTATTATGGATAAAATAGAGAAATTAACGTGAAGTAAATCCGTGCCGCCGCTCAAAGCGGTGGCACGGGTATAAAATCTAAATATCTACTAAAATGCTGCCTTTTAAAAGTATTTTAAACCTTGAAAAAAACGCTAAAACACCGCTTTTTCTCCAGATTGCCAACGGCTTGACGGATAATATTAAATCGGGCATTATTCCCAAAGGCACGAAGTTACTCGGCACTCGGGCAATGGCTGAAACGCTCGATGTCCATCGCAAAACGGTAGTCGCCGCTTATGATGAAATGATAGCGCAAGGATGGCTCGAAACACAAGCCTCAAAAGGCACTTTTATAAGCCTGAAAATACCCGAAGTCAAACCCATTTCATTGGATAAAATTGGTTTTAAAAATGACTTTAAAACTACTACGGGCTTCACTTTTCATAAAAGTACCATTTTGAATCGCCCCGTACTGAGGGGGTCTTCGATGTTGGGTTTTGATGATGGCTCGCCCGATGTAAGGCTGGCGCCATTGGATGAATTGGCGAGAGCGTATCGCACCGTTTTAAAAAAAGGCTATAAAAAGGAAATGCTTTTTTACAGCGATACCAAAGGGGAAATGTCGCTTCGTGAAGCCATGGTGAACTACCTCAGAGACAGTCGAGGCTTGAATGTCACCGTTGATAATGTGATGATTACGCGGGGCAGCATGATGGCGATTTACCTCACTGTCCAGACGGTGGTGAATATGGGCGATAATGTAATTGTGTCAGAGATTGGTTATGGCTCATCCAATATGATTTGTAAAAACAGTGGTGCCAATCTACTTTCGGTTGGCGTAGATGAAAATGGCTTAAAAAC
>JANMYC010000743.1:0-6925 GCA_031381715.1 Saprospiraceae bacterium | reverse complement strand
GGCGGTGTTATTTTGAGTGATAAAATGACCATACAAAGTATCCGTCAAAATCCACTTTTTGTGGGTGCTTCGCCGATTGTTCCCGCCTATCTTTTTGCTTTTTTAAAAACTCAAAATGTGTATAAAAATGCAAGATTACTTTTAAATAAAAATATTGATTTATTTAAAAAACTGAATGAAAATCAACTTCATTCTTTTCATTTTCACGAGCAGCACCCAGTCTTTTTTACTAAAGAAAATGATATATACTTTTTTTTATTAAAACATAAAATACTGATATCCAGCTTTTCATATCCTAATCCTAACGACCCGCCTATAACCCGCATCGTACTGAGTGCTCTGCATACTGAGGGGGATGTTCAGCTATTGAGTGAGCGCTTATCACAGTATTTTCAAAACAAATTTTGATATTTAATCATTGATATTCAACTACTTTTCAAGCATTCTTTCAAGAGCATGGTATTCGATTCCGTAATGCTTTTTGATTGCTTCTACTTGGGCTAATGCTTCTTTTTTTGGCGCACTTTTAATTCCTACAATCATCACATTTTTAGGCGTGTGCTCCGTGCTGATAAACTCAAAAACCTTGGTTTTATAACCGTTGGCTTCAAGGAGGAGGGCGCGAATCCCGTCGGTGAGTAATTCCGCTTGACGCTCTTCGAGTATGCCGTATTTGAGGATAGGTTGCATCTCGTTTTGGGCATGGAGTTGTTTGCGAATTTGCTTATGGCAGCAGGGGGCAACGACAATAATTTTAGCATCCGCTTGAATACCTTTAGCGATGGCGATATCCGTTGCAATATCGCAGGCATGAAGCGCAATGAGCATATCGAGGCGTTCCGTTTTATAATCATTGATGTCTTGGGCAACGAAATTTAGCTGTGAAAAACCGCTTTTTTGAGCCAATTCGTTACAAAATTGAGTCAAATTTTCTCTTAATTCGAAGCCAAATACTGAGGGGGTAGTCTTTAAGTTATTCACTAAATGGTCATAAAGCGCAAATGTCAAATATCCCTTTCCGCTGCCAAAATCTGCGATAATGGCATCATCAGGCAGTGCGATTTCTTTTAAAAGGCTATCAATAATTTCGATGTATTTATTGATTTGTTTAAATTTTTTCTGACCATTGGGCGTGATATTTCCCTGTGCATCGGCGATGTCGAGGGCATGAAAATAAGGTTGTGAAGCATCCAACAAGCGTTTTTTCTCTTTATTATGGGTGCTTAAAGTAGGTGACTGGGTTTGTGTAGATTTACGCGTAGTGATATTTGGATTCTCTCCTTTTTTATTAAAAACAAGCGTTAATTCGCTATCAAAATTAATTAAAACGGCATTTAAAAAGCTGCTACCCAATTGGGTTTTAATCAAATCGACCCCCTCAGTAATATCGTAGTTTTTGACTTCATCGCGGGTTTTGTAGCGGAAAGTAAAAGATATTTTGGGCTTGTTTTTAATTTCAATCAAGCGGGCATAGATGTTTTGCAAATCTGATACCTGCTTCGGGCGAGACAAAGTAAGTTTTATAAACGTTTGATTATCAACGTTTTCAGTTATCTTATCAACAAACTGAATAATCTTTTCCTCTGTCATTGCTTTAATTTTAAGTAATTGTTGTATTGTTTTAAATTCAGTATTTCTACCTTTTTCAAAACAATACAACAACATCAGAATACTTATTAAATCTTCACTTTCACCATTTTTGTGAATTCTTTAATGCGTCCTTGGATTTGCTCTTGAGTCAAGCCTTTCAACCCCTCAGTACTGAACTTTTCAACGCAGAAAGAAGCCAAGGCAGAGCCATAAATAATCGCTCGTTTCATGTTTTCAAAAGTCGGTTTACCCGTTGACGCGATATAGCCCATGAATCCACCTGCAAATGTATCACCAGCTCCAGTCGGGTCAAAAACTTCCTCCAAAGGCAAAGCGGGCACATAAAAAACATCGTTTTTATGAAACAACATCGCACCATGTTCGCCTTTTTTAATCACCAAATATTTAGGCCCCATTGTCAATATTTTGGTAGCTGCTTTGCGAAGAGATTGCTGACCACTCAATTGACGTGCCTCTTCATCATTAATGATAAGGATTTGGATTTTCTTAATGACTTTTAAAAGCGGTTTAAGGGCAATATCCATCCAGAAGTTCATGGTATCCAATGCCACTAATTTCGGTTTTTTAGTCATTTGATTCAAGATGCTCATCTGAACGTCGGGTGTCAAATTTCCCAACATGACGAAATCACTCGTTTTGTAGGACTCAGGAAGTATAGGATTAAAGTTAGCTAAAACATTCAAATCCGTTACAAGCGTATCGCGACCATTCATGTCTTTGTGGTAGCGACCATGCCAGAAGAAAGATTTTTCACCTTTCTTAATTTCTAAACCTTCGAGGTTAATCCCTTTGGCGCGGAATTCATCCAACTCGCTTTTAGGGAAGTCATCACCAACTACCGCACAGAGGTTAATATCATTTGTGAAGTAAGCCGCCGCCATGCTGACGTACGTACAAGAGCCGCCAACCACCATTTCTGCTTTTCCATAGGGGGTTTCGATAGTATCAAAGGCGACAGTTCCAACAGTTAAAAGGCTCATTATCAATAAATTATGATTTTTGAGAAATTATTTTTAAATTATTTTAAAAAAATACGCTGCAAAGATTGCATTTTTATTTTAAAAGAACGTAAATTTGCATCGCTTTTTAAAAGTAGGTAAGGCTTGATTAGCTCAGCTGGTTAGAGCGGCGGACTGTTAATCCGTAGGTCCTAGGTTCGAGCCCTAGATCAAGCGCTAAAAGCCCTTCGAAACTCGAGGGGCTTTTTTATTTTTAGGAATTAAAAGAGATGAGATATTCAGTTTATATTTTATATTCTCCAATATTTGATAAATTTTATATCGGTCAAACTCAGGACGTTGAAACCCGTTTAATGGCTCATAATGAAACGGCAGAAAACTCTCATACCTCAAAATACTGAGGGGTAGTAAAAAAGCGATTAGAGAATCAAATCTTTAATCGCTTTTTTAATACGTCTGTTTATTGTCACTCTTTTGGGAAAGAGAAAATCGTTTTATCAAAAGGTGGGTTGAGTTCAGTTTTTTCTGTTTTGATAATCATACTTATTTGACCATTAAATTTTTGCTCTATGGTATGTGGTATCACTAACCCGTCCACCTCTTTATAATCACTCATCACAGTTTCTACTAATTGACCTTTATTGGGTCCAGAAGTAGAAACCGTGCGAATCATGAGAGGTAAATATTTTTGAGCATCAATGAAGTAGATTTTTTCATCACCTGTTTTGCGTTTCAATTTTAATTTGAAACATTTCGTACTATCTATCTCTTCAATGCCGTCAAGTTCGACGGAGTGCCCTTTGGTTTTATAATCAATAAAATCATCTTCAAAGGCTTCCTTAGCCGCTTCCATTGTCTCTTCTTCAGTTTTCTTTACGGGCTGATTACTGGTTTGCCAAGGGTTGGACTGCCATGCCACAGTGCCGTCGAAAGCATCAATAATTTTTTGGCCTTGATAATCGCCTTCTTGTCGTGTAAGATTAGGACGCATAGAAGACGCAGTGAACGGTATATTCATCCCTTGAACTACCACATATCCCGTTTGGCGGATGGACGCCAATTTCTTCCAATTTTCGATACCTCCCAGTGCTTTATGGTATTTATCAACTATTTCTTCAGCCGTTTGAGCCTGAATGGACATACTCACCCAAATTATACCCATGATTAGGGTTATCTTTTTCATTGTTCCTTTTTTTTAATTAAAGATAAAAAATCTACGGAATGTACTTCAATTTAAAGCTTTTACAATCAAAATTCAGCCTTCTCCGCATATTCCCAATAAGAACGCAGGCATTTGAAAATTCAATCTAATAAAACACACATTTCAATCAAAAAAGTGGGCAAATACAAAAATACTTTAAAAGTATGGTCTAAAGATTGCTACGTGAGAGATTATCTGCTTCTTTATTAGAAAGCTTTCAATAAACAAAAAACGACCTACCATTTTAAGTCTATTAAACATATTAAATATAAAACTTAAAAACCGCCAAATCCCGTTATTTCTTCCGTAAAACATACCAATTACCGAAAAAAAGCCTATCCAGATTTACAATATAAATAACTTTGTTATATACATAATTTAGGGTAGTCAAGGTACTCCTCAATATTATTTAATTCATAGGACATGACTTACTAACTGCTTAAATGCTGTTTCTAAAATTTGAAACTCCGAATTAAAATATACCAACAACCGATTTACAACTCTTTAACCATTTTAAAATTACAAATAAATGCTACTATTAACCATCAACATCATGCTTTTGTTATATTTTGCTTGGGGAGCGGTGTACCAATTCGTTTATTCTTTTGCGGGCATTTTTTATAAAAATGACTATAAAAAAAGCCAGAAGAGCGCTTTAAATGCGGGTGAAAAAGAGAATAAAATAGCCGTTTTCCTTCCTGCTTACCGCGAAGATGCCGTCATCCTGCACGCTGCCAAAGCGGCATTAAAGCAGGATTATGCTCAGGATAAATATCAAGTGATAGTGATAGCGGATCAATTACAGAACGCCACCATAGCAGAACTGCGTGAGTCCTCAATCCAAGTCATAGAAGTACAATTTGAAAAGAGTACTAAGTCAAAATCACTCAATCAGGCACTGTATTTACTGAGGGGGTCGGCTTTTGATATTTCAGTGATATTGGACGCTGATAATATTATGAAAGATGATTTTTTAAGCAGAGTAAATACAGCTTTTAATAACGGTTGTGAAATCCTTCAAGGCAGAAGAGCCGCTAAAAATGGTCAAACTGGATTTGCTTTATTGGATGCTGCCAGCGAAGATATTAATAATCATATCCTTTGCCGAGGGCATCGGGCATTGAATCTTTCGGCTCGCTTAGCAGGGTCTGGAATGGCGTTTGAGTACGGTCTTTTTGAGTCCATCATGAAGGATATAGATGTGACTGGTGGCTTTGATAAAGAATTAGAATTGCGTTTGACGCGCTTAGGCAAAACAGTGGAATATGATGAAATGGCAATTGTTTATGATGAAAAAATAAGTCGTTCACAGCATTTTTCAAAGCAACGCAGCAGATGGTTGGCAGCACAATATCGTTGTGCTCAAGAGTATGTGCCTGCCGGTATTCAAGAATTGGTGACTAAAGGTAATTTTGACTTTTTTAATAAATCAGTGCAAATGATATTACCACCACGCTTATTGTTGCCTTTGGTTTTGATGGTTGGTACTGTTCTAAATTGGGCTTTTAATTCAGAAATGACGCTTATTTGGTTCATCGCATTTGCTTTGAACATCAGTTCGTTTTTAATAGCGATACCTAAATCATATTTTGAAGCTAAAAATTTGAAAATGTGGCTTGAAATTCCTCAAGCGCTCGGTGCTACTTTATTGGCACTGACGGGCATGAGAGAAGCCAATAGAAGATTTATACATACACCGCATCAAGTGGTGTCTATCACTGAAGTTTAATAATGATGCAGTTGGTTATTTTTAAACGGCCTTGCAAATAAACCTTTAAGAAAAAGTGTCCGAAGAAGTATCATTTATTGATACAATTTGGTCTTCGTTTCCCTTACCCTCAATAAAAGAAGCATAGGAATTAAATTGTCTTTTTATACTCAATCAAATACCGCAATATGTTGCTTTTACTGAGGGGAGGGATTTTAAAATGCTGAAAGTCAGTTTTTTAATTAAAAATAGATTTAGATTAAAAGTGAGATAGGGCATTGAATTGCCATTTTAGTTTTTTATAGTGGATTTTATAGTGGTTTTTAATTTTCGTAAAATGAAATGAAAGCCCGTTAAGCATACAAAACCAAATCAATGAGAATTTTATACGTTTGCAAATCATTGCCAAAAAGTTTTCAAGGGGGCATACAGACGCATGTATGGCACCTTTCTGCACACATGGCCAACCTGGGGCATGATGTATCTATCCTAACTGCTGGAGGTTTGCGCAAAAAAACTCAGCGATATACCTTAGAGGGGCGCAATATTATCGAATTACCTTATTTACCTCTTCGTCGCCAACCAATTTTAAGCATTTTAGCCGAGGAGTGGAGTTTTAATATAAGTGTCAATCTATGGTTGAAAAAGCATGTAAACGAATACGATATTATTCATTTGCAGGGCAGAAGCGGTTTTATTTTTCCTCAAAAAAAGAATGTAATTCCTGTAGTGACCACTTTACACGGTTTAGTGAATTTGGAAAATGAAAAATCTTTTTCCGCAAAGAATATTGATAAACAGATTCACGAACATTGGGCGAGCCATTATGAAAAAAATAGCTTATTGAACAGTGATGCCCTCATAGCTGTAAGCAATGAAATGCAGCAAGAGATAGAGGCTGTTATGCCCAGTATCATTAAAAAAATAACTATTATTCCGAATGGTGTTGAAAAGGCATTGAGCAATTCTGAAAATAAGACGGATAATGATTTACTTGTTTTTGTGGGCAGATTAGAGCGCATAAAAGGCGTATTTAACCTATTAAATGCCATGAAAACGATAGATAAACGCGTGAAATTAGTGATGATTGGAGATGGCTCAGAGCGAGTAGCAATGGAAAAGTTCATCCATACTGAGGGGTTAGCCGACCGAGTCACACTGACGGGTGCACTCCAAAGTGCAGATGTAATGGAATGGATTAGTAAGTCCTATGCCTTGATTCTACCTTCTTTTCACGAAACCCAAGGTATTGTTTTATTGGAAGCGAATACTTTATCAAAGCCTGTATTGGCAAGTGATATTGGTGGCATAAAAGAAGTGGTTGAAAACAACCGCAATGGTTTACTTTTTGATCCGCACGTTTATCAAGAGATTTCGGAAAAGGTTAATTTCCTATTTCGCAATCCGCACCTTGCTTTTCAAATGGGAAAAGAAGGAAAAAAAATA
>JANMYC010000735.1:0-1501 GCA_031381715.1 Saprospiraceae bacterium | reverse complement strand
GGTTTTTATGCTCAATATCGTTGCTTTTATTATTAGAAATAAATTTCGGAATCAATTGAAATAAAGAAAAAAATCATGCAAGCGACAATGATACAAACTAAGTCCATTATTCAAGTTTCAGATTTGAATTTGTATTTTGGTGAAAAACAAGTTCTAAAAAATATCCAAATGTACATTGCTGAAAAAAAGGTGACAGCGTTGATAGGTCCATCAGGCTGCGGCAAATCTACTTTGTTGAGAACATTGAACCGAATGCACGATTTTTCGCCCGATGCCCGCATTACGGGCAAAGTGATGATGGACGGTCAAGATATTTTTGACAAACATACTTTGGTGAATAAATTGCGTAAAAAAGTAGGCATGGTTTTCCAAAAACCCAATCCTTTTCCGAAAAGTATTTATGACAATGTCGCTTATGGCTTGCATATCAACGGTTTTCCAAAAGCCGAAATCCCACATCTTGTGGAAGAAGCTCTTCGCAAAAGCTACCTTTTTGATGAAGTAAAAGATAAAATGAACGAACCTGCAAACCGTCTTTCGGGTGGGCAGCAACAGCGTTTGTGCATCGCCCGCACGATTGCCATCAAGCCCGAAATCATTTTAATGGATGAACCTTGCTCTGCACTCGACCCCCTCAGTACGCAGAAGATTGAGGAGCTTATTTTAGCGTTAAAAAAAGATTACACCATTATTATTGTGACACATAATATGCAACAAGCCATGCGGGTTTCGGATTTCACTGCTTTCATGTATCTGGGCGAGTTAATAGAATTTGACACAACGAATACTATTTTTCATCATCCTAAACAACAACTGACGGAGAATTATATAAATGGGCATTTTGGGTAAATAGTTTTTTACCGTACTAATATCAATTCGAACCATGATACACATCAGTTCCATTCTCTCATAAAGAGGCAATCTTTGAACAAAATGAAATTATTACATCTTAACCTCCCCACGAACCTACCTATCGGCAGGCAGGTAGGTTCGTAGGCATAACTAAATTTTACGAAAATCATTAAAATCAGATTCCCTACCTACTTTTTTCTACAAAACTACTGCTTGTAGTGCGAAATCGAAAAAGTTAGTTTTTCACCATACTAAAGTGGGTTGATATGAAAGTTGTAAACTCATGACAATCAGAGAATTAATGAGAGTAATATCAGGAAAAAGGGATGACTGTTTCAGGATAATACAGACAATAAATCCCAAAAAATCTGATTTTGATATCTATGATTTTGACTACATTCGCAATATAGAAACTAGACTCAATAATAGACGCAGAAAACACTCGATTTTTATGCTTCTTGCACTTAACATTGTATTAACCCCTTTTTTTAAACTTGCCTATTAAATCTTATTAACCATCATGAAATATGAAAACAGCTTTAACTTCTTTCATTTTACTATTTTATGCCTCAATCAGTGCCCAAAGCACTGATTCTTTGTTTCGTACACCCAATAGCCGTGAGGAATTGATGCAGAAACTAATGAGTTT
>JANMYC010000727.1:0-2469 GCA_031381715.1 Saprospiraceae bacterium | reverse complement strand
GGGAATTATTTGTTGACTATTAAAAAAATAGAGTCGTGGATATTGTGGGTGATGGTGGATATTATTGCGCCCGTTTTGTACTACCAAAAAGGCTTATATCTTTTTACATTGGAGTATATTATTTTCCTTGCTTTAGCCAGTTTTGCGCTGTATAATTGGTTAGCAATTTATAAAAAACAAACAATTTAATAAAAACGCTCGTAGGATTTCAGAACCCTACGAGCGTTTTAAGAAGCTACTCAGAATATTATTTAATCCACGACATAACTTTTATCGGCATAAAAAAACTGACCCCGTTTTTGAACCGTCACGGTGAGCGTGAAAGTATCGCCAGATTTGAGTTTCTTCACTATCTTTTTCATATCGTCATTGATGACACCGTTGCTGTGGGCATCCTGAAATTTGCCGTTGCGCTCTTTTTCAAGAATTAACTCATTGACATCCAATAAGTTACCCATTTCATCGCGTACAATTATAGGAATATTTAGGTTTTTTAAAAGATCATCTTTTGAAGCTTTAGTCCCTTTTAAATTCCCCCAAGTTATTTGAAATCCATTGGCAAATTCAGCATCGTTTTTTTCTGTAAAACGGAGCGGCAGCGTCATTTTTACTTTTATGGGTTGGCCATTCAACCGAGCAGGTTCCCAAACGGGGATATTGCGAACGACTTTGAGAGCTGCTTCATCTTGAGGTTTTTCGAGACCCCTCAGTACGGTAACGTTCTCTACTTTCCCTTCTTCATTGATGAAAAAAGTAACGTAAACAACCCCGGTAATATCGGATTTGGGTACTTCAAGATTGGTGGCGATATAAGAAATCAGAGCTTGATTAGAGCAATTTCGTTTTTCGACGGTACCTTCTGCCATTTTTTCGCAGCCTTTGAAATAAGGCATTTGATCGGCTTGCGTGTAAAGCGTATCTTGAGCTTTTAAAAATGAAGCTGATGATATAAAAAACAGGATGAAAAGGCGATTGGTAGTTTCTCGAAGCATGGTTATTTTTTAATATAAAATTACTTATAATTCAATCTTTAACTACTATTATCAGAAAAATATTTTGTTGAGATTATTTAGCGGAGAGGTTATTGTCGTAATTTACGGGCAAATTTTATTGTCACCAATATATATTACAAAAATTTTGCCACCCCTCAGTATTTTGAGTACAACTACATTTTTTAACAAAAAATTATCTTTTCATGAAGTTTTCGCTAATAAAATTGCTTTTTTTACTCATTCCATGTGTGACATCCTGCCAGACACTTAGTGTGCGGACGGTGTGTGCTTTACCTCCCGTAGTAAAAGAGAGTTCTGGTTTGGTGACGGAATCAGCTAATCGCTTTTGGACGCATAATGACAGTGGCGGAGAACCTGCTTTATACCAAATAGATTCTTCAGGAAATCTTTTAAAAACAATAAATATTCAAAATGCTACGAATGTAGATTGGGAGGAGATTCAGCTTGACGATACAGGCAATCTTTATATCGGCGATTTTGGAAATAATGGCCAAAATCGCACTAATTTATTGATTTACAAGGTTTTAAATTTTAAAAATAAAACGCAAGAGCCTACGCTCAATGCCGAGAGAATTGAGTTCAGTTATGAAGGTCAAACCGCTTTTCCGCCTGCGGATTCGCTGAAACACTTTGACGCTGAGGCGATGCTTATCTCCTCAGATTCCATCTATATTTTTACCAAGGATTTTGATTCTCAACCTTATTCAGGTAAAACTTGGGTGTATCGCCTGCCAAATGCAACAGGTAAACACGTCGCCAAATTAGTGGATATAGTGCCTACCGATAATTCTTGGAAATACAAGGGTGCTATCACGGCAGCTACTAAAAGCGCCGATGGTAAAGTGGTGCTTTTGGGTTATACTAAATTGTATCTTTTTACGGAATACACGGGGCGGGCGTTTTGGCGAGGTAAGTTAAAGGCATTGGATTTCAATATTTTAGAAACGGCTCAAAGAGAAGCAATCACTTTCGCGGCGAATGATAATTGTCGAGTTTATTTGACTTCAGAATTGGCGCAGGGGATTGGGGGCAATTTGTCAACTATCAATATTTGTGGTTATTTGACGCCTAATAAAGAAATTGCGATTGCTGAGCCAATCGTGAGCGTTTACCCGACCCCCTCAGTATCTGACCTGTTTTTTGAAATAAAAAGCAGCTTTATGGACTATTTTAAGTTGAAAGTTTTCAACTCAAGTGGGGATGAAGTCTTTGAAAAATCTATTTCAACGGGAGAAAATAAAATTTTATTGGAAAACAGTCTTTTTCCAAGCGGCGGCTTGTATTTTTACCGACTTTTTCAAAAAGATAATTTGCCCGTGAAAGTGGGTAAAATTATTATTGTTCGTTAATTGCTTAGTAGTGAAGTCGCTGATGCTCCGTTTAGCCACTGATTTCGCTGATTAAGACTGATTTTACACTGATTTCAAAGTGAAATGTTTTTAATTATATTAAAAAT
>JANMYC010000703.1:0-5372 GCA_031381715.1 Saprospiraceae bacterium | reverse complement strand
TACAGGATTTGCCACCGCTGCCTTAACCGCTTGAAAACCAATCGTCATAAAAGCAATCAGCAGAGCCAAAGCTGTTGTAATCGCAAAAACTGTCCAACTAATCGGCAAACGATAGGCGAAATCTTGCAGCCATTTGTTCATCACAAACCATGCAATCGGCGAAGCAATGACGACAGAAAGTGCAACGAGTTTTATAAAATCTTTGGACAATAAAGCCACAATGCCGCCTACACTCGCGCCCAAAACTTTGCGAATACCAATTTCTTTGGTGCGTTGTTCGGCACTAAAAGTTGCTAAACCAAAGAGACCTAAACAGGAGATAAGAATGGCTATCAACGTAAAATAGCTAACGATGCTTGATAAACGGCTCTCCGCTTGGTAATTTTTCTGAAAATCGGCATCTAAAAAACTACACTCAAAAGGCTCATTTGGATTGAGTTTTTGCCAAACTGTTTCGGCGATTTTCGTAATTGCCGCAAGGTCATTCGATTTTGCATGGGCTATTAAGTAATTGTAGAAAGGTTGTTGACTGACTGTAAAACCAAACGGCGCAATCGGTTTTTTAAAATCTTCAAAATGAAAATCTTTCACCACGCCTACGACTGTGAACCCCATTGTTTGAGTTTGCCCGTTACTCATAATTTTTTTACCGATAGCATCGGTTGCGGATGCGAAACCTATTTCACTGATGGCTTTTTCATTTAGAATAATGTTTTCACCACTTGTATCGGCGGGGAAATCAGCGGAAAAGGAACGTCCCGCGACAAGTTGAAAGTCTAAGGTTTTAAGTAAATCAAAGTCCACTCGATTCGTAAAAGTGGCTTTCGCAGACGCAACATCTTGCCCTTCACGATAAAAATTAGCACTTTCGGGATTAAAAATACCGGGATAATAGACCGCCCCGCCTACGGATTGTATCAGATTGGATTGAGATAAACTATTTTTTAAAGCGGCATAACTCAACTTGGTCGCTTCATTGCGTAGCGGAACCACCAATTGTTGGTCTTTATTAAAACCCAAATTGGTAGAACGCATGAAACTCATTTGATTTGAAATCACCACCGAAGCAATGATAAGCAAACAAGAAATGGTGAATTGAAACACCACCAAACCTTTACGTAAGGACACCGCTGCCAAGGAATTTGCCAACCGCCCTTTCAACACTTTTATCGGCTGAAATGACGACAAATAAAACGCAGGATAACTACCTGCCAACAAGCCTGTGATAAGACTTAGAGCTAAAAAACCGCCAAAAAGCCCAAAATGCTGAGGGGGGGTAAAAGCAAATGTTTTATCCGCAATTTCCGCAAAGACAGGTGTTAAAAGTCTAACAATCATAAGTGAAAAGCCAAAAGCCAAAACCGACAACAAAACCGACTCGCTCAAAAACTGATAAATCAAAGATTGCCGATGTGCGCCCAAAACTTTACGAATACCGACCTCGCCCGAGCGTTTAGAGGAGCGTGCAGTGGATAAATTCATAAAATTGATGCAGGCAATCAACAAGGTAAAAAAGGCAATGGACATCAAAATATAGAGATACGACATACTGCCATTCGGCGTAATATTATCGGGCATACCCGACCGCAAGTGAATATCCTTCACTGGCAGCAAAAACTGTTTTTTACCAAAACCTGCCTTTTTCAAGTCATTGCCCATGTATTTTTCTATAAAAGCGGGAAATTTTGCTTCCATTGCTGCCACATTTGCGCCGTCTTGCAACTCGACATAACTATAAAACAGGTTATTACCTGCCATGCTCGTTTGCGATTTCAAATAAGTATCAATGCCGCCTCCAGGAATAGACAGGAAAAATCGCCCATCAATATGCGAAGGCGTTTTAGACGGACGAAACACGCCTGTGATAGTGAAATCTGCCGCCCCATTGGTATTGCTTTCAACCAATAAAGTCTTGCCAATGGCAGATTGTTGCCCAAAGACTTTCCGCGCAATTTCCTCCGAAATCACCATTGAAAACGGACCTGTCAAAGCGGTTTTTGCATCCCCTTCCGTAAATTGGTAGTCAAAAAAGGTAAATACTGAGGGGTCGGCGAGAAAGCCTTTTGTTTCGTAAAACGACTTGCTGATTTGATTGTCTTTGAAAGTCAACAGCGTTTTATCATCCACAAAAAGCGACGTAAGACGTGTCGTATTCACCACTTCGGGAAAATCTTGGCGCATCGCTGCCGCCAAAGCTGCGGGCGTACTCGGTGCTTTTTTCTCACCTTCTGGACGCAAGAAAACAGTCCCAACTTGATAGACATTCTTCACATTCGGATGCGCCGTGTCGTAATTCAGTTCATCATAAACATACAGGCAAATCAGCATACACGAAGCCAATCCCGCCGATAAACCGAAGACATTGATGAAAGAAAAGACTTTATTCTTCATCAAGTTGCGCCAAGCGATTTTAAAATAGTTCTTTATCATGACTTTGTTTTTTACTTTTTTGATTGAAAAAGGGATCCCTCAATGTTTTTGGGTTTTGAGTTACGGGTTTTGAGTTTTGAGTTGAACGGCAACTCAAAACCCGTAACTCAAGACTCAAAACCTACTCCGTCCGCAACGACTTCACAGGGTTCGCCACCGCCGCTTTCACTGCTTGAAAACTCACCGTCAAAAGGGCAATCAACAAAGCCATTACTCCTGCCAAAGCGAAAATCCACCATTCAATAGTAATGCGATAAGCGAAATCTTGTAGCCATTTATTCATCACCCACCAAGCAATTGGTGATGCTATGAGAATGCTCACAATGACGAGTACCACAAAATCTTTGGATAATAACTGAACAATATTGGGTACGCTTGCGCCCAAAACCTTGCGGATACCTATCTCTTTAATCCGTTGCTCGGCAATGAATGTCACCAAACCAAACAAGCCCAAACACGCAACGAGTATGGTGAGGAATGCAAATGCTAAGGAAATTTTACCAATTCGTTGTTCTTTTTTAAATGTCTTATTGAAATTATCATCCATAAAACTGTAACTAAAAGGCTGTCCTGGGGCTAATGCTTTCCATTTTGCTTCTATTTGTTTGATGGTATTTGTCATATCATTTTGGGCGTTGAGTCTGAATGAAACATTGCCTCTACTTAAATTTAAAAACAAACACAATGCGCCAATATCACTATGCAGCGATTCAAAATGAAAATCTTTTACCACACCTACAACCTTGTAACTGATGGTTTTTTCAGCATTATTATCCAACAACGACATGATTTTTTTATTCAATGGGTCTTGATGTAAATTCAATAATTTGGCAGCCGTTTCATTCACGATTACGGCTGATGAATCCGTGATAAATTCCTTTGAAAAAGGTCTGCCTGCCACCATTTCAATGCCTAACGTTTTTATATAATCTTCATCAATTTCCCAACGTTGAACTATAACGCCTTTGGTTTGATCCATTTGTCCTTCTGGAAACATGGCTCCGTTGCTTCTGTTGGAGGGCGTTGGCAAATAACCCGACAATGTGCCACTTTCTACACCTCTTATTTTTAATACTTCATCTTTAAAATAACGAGCTTGTTTATCAAGTGCATAAGCGTCATTGACGACTAAAACTTGCTCTTTATTATAGCCTAATTTTTTCTGTTGGATGTAATTTATTTGTCTATAAACGATGACTGTACCGACTATCAAAACAATAGAGGTGGCAAATTGAAAAACCACCAAAGCGTTGCGTAAGCCGCCGCCTTTGAGGTTGAAACGCCCTTTTAAAACTTTAATTGGTTCAAAAGAAGAAAGAAAAATAGCGGGATAACTGCCTGCCAAAATGCCCACAATGATGGGTAAAAGAGCAATAATTGATAAAAATGGTATCGTGAGTATGCTATTTATTGAAAGCGATTTTGCAGCTATTTCATTGAAAACAGGCAGTAAAAGCGCAACCAAACCCAAAGCCACAACTAATGCAAAAAAGGATAGTAAAATACATTCCGAAAAAAACTGAAACATCAATTGAAAACGCAATGAACCCAAAACCTTACGAATACCCACTTCTTTCGCCCTTTTTGAAGAACGAGCCGTGCTCAAATTCATAAAATTGATACAAGCAATAAGCAATACAAACAGGGCAACTATTGAAAAAATATAGACATATTGAATATCCCCTTTTACACCCAATTCATTTGAATATTTGGATTTTAAATGAATATCCTTTATTGGCATCATTGAAAACTGATAGTATGAACCCGATTTTTTAAACTCTTCAATGGTCGAACCTAAGGCTTTGAATATTTGTGGGCTTACATATTTTTGAAGAATTTGGTCGAAATAAGTATCAACGATTGAGGGATTTACCCCTTCTTTTATCAAAATATAAGAATAAAAATTGTTCGACAAATAGCTCCCCCAATCATAAGAAAGGCTTGACATTGAAAGGAAAAAATCAGATTTAAAATGTGAGTTTTCAGGTATATTTTTCATTACACCCGTAATTTTATAATCTTTTTTATTGTCCACATTCAACACCTGTCCAATCGGATTTGAATTGGCAAAATGCCGCTTGGCAGCCGCTTCACTGATGACAACGGTATTGGGTTGGGTCAAAGCGGTTTGAGGGCTACCCGCTATTAATGGAAAAGTAAAAACATCAAAAACCGTTGAATCTGCAAAGAGGACATCCTCTTCTCGGATATTATTGAGCGTACCCGTTTTCTTGATTAAACAAGCTCCTTCGTTATATAGGCGGACTTGATTTTCCACTTGCGGATAGTCCTTTTTTAAATCAGGTCCCAATAAATCTGGTGTTTGAGACATGAACTGTTCGATGCCGCCAAATTTTATATTGTTGTTTAATCTAAAAATACGGTCGCTTTTTACATGATAATTATCGTAACTCATTTCATCGGTTACATACAACGTAATCAATAAACAACAGGCGATGCCGACTGCCAAACCAAATATGTTTATCGCTGAAAAGCCTTTGTTCTTTAATAGGTTTCGCCAAGCAATTTTTAGATAGTTCTTTATCATGACTTTGTTTTTTTTATTAAAAATCTTCGAAAATATGGTGCGTTTCGCTTCATCAAGCCAAAGGCATGACTGAGGGGACCCTACTCCGTCCGCAACGATTTTACAGGATTCATCAAAGCAGCCTTAACCGTCTGAAAACTCACAGTTACAAATGCAATCGCAACCGCTATCAAACCCGCCAAAGCAAAAAACCACCAACTCAAATTGATGCGATAAGCATAGTCTTGAAGCCATTTATCCATGAGCCAATAATCGATAGGTGTAGCGATAAATAAGGCTATACCGACTAATTTTAAGAAATCTTTACTCAATAAAAAAGTAAGCGAAGAGACACTTGCACCCACCACTTTGCGGACACCAATTTCCTTCCGCCGTTTTGAAACAACCAATAATG
>JANMYC010000694.1:0-2044 GCA_031381715.1 Saprospiraceae bacterium | reverse complement strand
TGAACGACCTCTACAAGCTGCTCGGTAATTAGCAGCAACAGAGGTACAGGATTTTATGAGTTGAAATCTAATGTTACGCATTACAGGTGAATCAGGTATAGTATTTAGGTATTTAATTATTTTAATAGCCCAGTTTTTCGTTTTATTTTTGAAAAACTCTGCGAACTCCTCATTTGTCATAATATGTTTTTTTAAGAAATTTTAAAATAAACCATGAAGTTAGAAAATAACTTAGAACTCAAAACCCAAAACTCAAAACCTACTTTAAGAACAACTCCGTCCCAAACCGTGGGTCCTTTTTTCGCCTATGGTTTAACAGCGGAACAATATGGTTATGATTTTAACAGCATCGTTAATGGCGTTTTAACGGACGATTATACTGAGGGGGAACGCATTTTCATTACAGGATGCGTGATGGATGGTGCTGGCAATAGCATCGGCGACGCCATGATTGAACTCTGGCAAGCTGACCCAAAAGGACAATATCGCTTAGAGCCTATTCGATATAAAAATGATGGTTTTACGGGTTTTGGGCGCTTGGGAACGGGTACAAATGATGCCCATAAATTTACTTTTACGACTTTAAAACCGGCTGGCTTTGATGGTCAAGCGCCTCATATCAATATTATTTTGTTTATGCGGGGTTCTTTGCACAATCTTTATACGAGGTTGTACTTCTCAGATGAAATGGCGGCGAACCAAAATGACCCGCTTTTCAATGCGGTGCAGGCGGAAAGGCAGTCAACGCTCATTGCTCAACGCAATGAAATCAATGGTCAAGTGTTTTATACTTTCAATATTAAAATGCAAGGCGATAACGAAACAGTATTTTTTCAAGTTTAATATATCAGTTTTGAGTTTTAAGTTTTGGGTTTTGAGTTGTTTTATCACTCAAAATCCAAAACTTAAAACCCAAAACTCAAAGACGCAATTATGAAACAAGTTCCTCAAATCACGGTTCACGAAGCAGCAGCTAAGGTGAAAGATGGTGATATTTTATTACAAGGCGGCTTCGGTATGACGGGCAACCCTGTCCATTTGATGCACGCATTAGCCGAATTAGGCACTAAAAATCTCACTTTTATTGGTAATAATGTGGGTGAAGTCGGTTTGGGAGGCGGTCGCCTTTTGCGCAATGGGCAAATCAAGAGAATGATTGGCTCTTTTTTTACATCCAACCCAGAAGCCGTCAAAGCGGCTCAATCGGGCGATGTTGAGTACGAATTATTGCCACAAGGCACTTTGGCAGAAGCGATTAGAGCAGGTGGCGCCGGTATTGGTGGTTTTTTCACACCCACTTCAGCTGGCACTTTGATTGCTCAAGGTCGTGAAACGAAGATAATAAACGGTAAAGAGCAGGTTTTTATACCCAGTATCCGAGGTAATGTCGCTTTTATCAGAGCATGGAAAGGCGATACTGCGGGCAATTTGCAATACCGCATGACTGAGCAAAATTTCAATAAAGCCATGGCTACGGCGGCGGATTTGGTGATTGCAGAGGTCGAACACATCGTACCCGTTGGTGAAATTGCGCCTGAAAATATTCATACACAAAGTTGTTTTGTGGATTTTTTAGTCCAAGCACACACTACTTTGGAGGATTTGGGTAGTTCGGCTTCAGTGAGTGCTTCCAGAAAAGTGAGTGAAGGACGTATGAATATGGCTAAAAGGGCTTTTGCAGAGTTAAAATACGGTGATGTCGTGAATCTCGGCATTGGTATCCCTACCCTCGTAGCTGATTTGATAAAACCCGAACAAGGTATTATTTTACACACTGAAAATGGTATGTTAGGCGTGGGTCCCGCACCAACTGACGGCGGTGGTGCGATGGATTACCCCGTAAATGCAGGTAAAATACCCGTAACAGCTCTTGAAGGCAGCAGTTATTTTGATAGTGCAGATTCATTCGCTATGATTCGAGGTGGTCACGTTGATGTGGCGATTATGGGTGGTTTGGAAGTGGATGAAAAAGCGAATTTGGCAAATTGGTCTGTCCCTGGCAAACCGCTTCTCGGCGTTGGTGGTGCAATGGATTTGGCTTCGG
>JANMYC010000690.1:0-3548 GCA_031381715.1 Saprospiraceae bacterium | reverse complement strand
TGTAAAAGGGGAGGGGCAAAGTTTTCTGAATGATGGCTTTATGCACCTGCGTTACAATACGGATTTGAGTGATAAATGGGTTTGGGAAGCTTTTACTCAAGCGCAATACAATGAACGTACTCGAATGCTTTTCAGAGGATTATTAGGGACGGGTGTGCGTTATAAAATTAGGTTGGCAAAAACACAGCGCATTTATTTAGGGCTGGCATATATGTTTGAAAATGATCAATTTAAGGATGCCACTCCTCGTCAAAATGACAGTCGAATGAGTTCTTATTTGTCGTACAATGTACAATTATCGCATAATTCCAAGCTGGTGCACACGACATATTTTCAACCTATTTTAACCAATTTCGGTAATTATAGGCTTTCATCTGAAGCAGCAGTTTTACTCAATATTTCAAAGCGGCTTATTTTTAAATTGACAGCCAATATCTCCAATGACAATGACCCCCGCTTGCCTAAAGAAGTACCTAATTTTACTTATACTTGGGTGAACGGTTTGAGGTGGGATTTTTGATGTTTTATCGTAAAATACTGAGGGGGTACTATAAAAAAAGGTAATTACTTCGCTAGTCAGTCGCTTATGCTCCGTTTAGCCACTGATTTTGCTGATTAAGACAGATTTTACACTGATTTACACGTAAATATTTATAAAATCAGTGTTAAATCAGTCGGTTTCAGTGTAATCAGTGGCTAAACGGAGCATAAGCGACTTTCTGGATAAGTGGTTACAAAAAAAAGGTTCTATTCAGGATAACTGAATTGAACCTTTTTTCAATATATTGATTTTAAATAACTTATAAATGTATTACTTCGCCATAAGCTGCCGCAGTCGCTTCCATAATGGCTTCGCTGATAGTCGGATGTGGGTGAACTGATTTCAAAATTTCGTGCCCAGTGGTCTCTAAATTACGAGCCACTACTATTTCAGCAATCATTTCAGTCACGTTTGAGCCAATCAAATGAGCACCAAGGCACTCGCCATATTTAGCATCAAAAATTATTTTTACAAAACCCTCGGGCGCACCCGCAGCCTTTGCCTTACCCGATGCCGTGAAAGGAAATTTTCCAACTTTCAATTCATAACCCGCTTCCAAAGCTGCTTTTTCGGTGTAACCCACGGACGCAATTTCGGGCGAGCAATACGTACAACCGGGAATATTATTATAATTTACTTTTGTAACGTGTTGACCTGCAATGGCTTCTACGCAAGTAATGCCCTCCGCACTCGCTACGTGAGCCAAAGCTTGAGTCGGAATAACGTCACCGATGGCATAAATACCCGCAACGTTTGTTTGATATTTTTCATCGACGATAATAAAACCTCTATCCGTTTTGATGCCCAAAGCCTCCAAACCGATGTTTTCAGTGTTGGGTGTAACGCCCGCCGCCGAAAGAACGACATCACATTCAATAATTTGCTCTTTACCGTCTTTTTTTGATTTTACTTTCACTTTACAACCCGCACCAGACGTATCCACGGACTCCACGGATGTGCCAGCCATCGTTTCAATGCCTTTTTTCTTATAAATTTTAGTCAATTCCCTTGAAATATCTTCATCTTCACGCGGTACAAGACCTTGATCCATGAATTCTACAATCGTTACTTTCGTGCCGATGGAGTTATAAAAGTAAGCAAACTCAACACCGATGGCACCACCACCCACTACCACCATGCTCTTGGGTTGGGTGGGTAAGCTCATGGCTTTGCGATATTCAATAACTTTACTGCCGTCAATTTTCAAATTTGGTAATTCTTTCGCCCTTCCGCCCGTTGCAATAATTGTGTGCGGGGCAGAATAAAGCGATTTTTTACCTTCGGCGTCCGTCACTTCCACCACCTTACCCCTCAGTAATTGGGCGTTGCCCGTTATTACCGTGATTTTATTTTTCTTCATTAAAAACTGTACACCTTTGCTCATACCGTCCGCTATGGTACGAGAGCGACCAATCATAGCCCCAAAATCAGCCGATACCTCTTTTACTGAAATTCCATAATCACTCGCATGATTGAGATATTCAAAAACTTGAGCACTTTTCAATAGGGCTTTAGTGGGAATACAACCCCAGTTCAGGCAAATACCACCCAACGATTCGCGCTCAATCACTGCCACTTTTAAGCCTAATTGTGATGCTCTGATAGCCGCCACGTAGCCGCCAGGGCCACTTCCTATGATAATTAAATCAAATTGATTCATAATGGGTTGAGTTATATCTTTAATTAACTTTTTTTAAACGGCGCAAAGATAGTTGTTTTATCTTTTTTAACTATTTATTCCGTTAAAAAAAGAAAACCTCCAAGCATTTCTACTCGAAGGTATCCCAAACAAAGCTCCAAAGGATTCAAAACTTTAGTTTTTATCTTAGTATGTGCCTTGTTCCATGTGCCGTTTTAAGTAAACTCTATTTAAATGCACTCGGAACTCGTAACACGGCACATATAAGTATTATTTCAAATTAATTGCAAAACCCACACCGACGCCAAAACCTTGATTGCGTAATCTTGAACCCGTTAGAGGCAATTCATACACATCCATCAAACTTTTTGAATAGCGCACATCCGCGAATAATTTAGCTTTATCACCAATTGGCATCTCCACGCCACCGCCGATGACCCCGGCAACTTCCAAACGTTTGTAGTTATTTGAAGTCAAATCGATGGGTGTGCTCGCAATTTTAAAGTCAATCAACACTTTTGCGCGGGTATCAATCGTACCATTCATCGCATAACCCAAAGATGGTCCCGCCATCACATAAGCGTGTACCCCCTCAGTATTTCCGAATTTATACTTCGCCAAAACGGGTACATCCACGTATTTTATCACCGTTACAGCATTCGCACCGACGGGCAAATTGACGCCGAATAAAGTAAAGTCCTTTCCAATATCTGATTTAAAACCTTTTTCATTGTAGTTTATCTCAGGTTGAACTGAAAAATTATGACCTAAATTAATTTCATAAAATGCCCCAAATGATGCACTTGACATGGTTTTGAAATCAATTGTACCACTCAAATCTTTTGAAGTGACATTATTCCATGTACTTCCTACGCGAAGACCGGCTGCATTTTGAGCGTTGATGGTTACGAAAGCGATAAGCGAAAACAAGCTGGTTAAAACGATATTCTTTGTCATAATTGAATTGTCTTTTTGACTGTTAAGAGAAATTGGTTTGTATCGGATTGATGATACAAAGAACGGCAGGTCGTGTGTTAAGCGTAGTTATGACTAAGTTAGTGTTTTATTAAAATAAGAATATCTATGTTAAAATTTTAATAAATAGCCTTCGCAATGCTAAAATGTGTTAAGATTTAAGATGGGTGATTTCAAAATGGGTGATAAGAGATGGGTGATAGGTGATAATCACTCATCACCCATCACCCATCACTTATCACCCATCTTCTATTAGTATTGGAATTTAAACCGTGATAAATCGGGTTTGAATTTTCGCTTTCGTTGCGTTTCAAAATCATAAATGACTTTACCCAATTGAGCCATGAATGGGAAGCCGATAGTATCGTAATCATATTTATCATCATTAAAAAC
>JANMYC010000685.1:0-1773 GCA_031381715.1 Saprospiraceae bacterium | reverse complement strand
GATGAAACAGGCATTATTTTCAGCTTAGATGTCATTGTAAATATGGAATTGGAGCGTGAAATCTTAGGATTTGGCGAAACTGTGAAAGTGCTCTCGCCAAAATCATTGAAAAATACGCTTTTAAAACGGATGGAGTGGATGGTGAAGCAGTATGAAATTGAAATTAAAAACGATGTGTGAGCCATAGCTCATACATCGTTTTTAATAAAATAGCTCTATTAAAAGCTATTTTAAATCCATTTCTTTCATTCTTTTTAAAACTTCTTTAAGAGGTAAATCAAGAAAATAGGCTATCTGTTCAGCCGATATGCCCTTTTTATGGGCTTGCTTTATGGATTGATTGACATGCTTTTCAACTCCAATTTCAATCCCTTTTTCTTTTCCTTCTTCGATACCCTGTTCGATACCTTCTTCAATACCTTGTTGGTATCTTATGTCTTTTTTTATATCAAATGTTATTGGCATGGCACTTATCTGTTTAACTATTTGAGTTTGCAAATTACGCAAATTGGATAATATTTCCAACTGCAAGATGAATTTTTGAAATTTTTGAGTATTCTTGGTTTTGTTGTGAAGGCTCTCAATAATATTTTTAATTACGGTTGATTTATCCTCTTTTTTGAAATCTGCTAAAATCGCTAAAATAATTTCTTCGGGCTTATCAGATTGTATAAATAATTGATAATCAATTGAATTGATGCAAATGACTTCGTAGCGAAACTCTAAATGTGAATGTTTGATTACCGTCGGTGCTGTCCAATTTCCTTCCCCTAAATAAATAACAAATTGCCGAATAGGAAGTTCGTACTTGTCATGTAAAAGTGCATAATAGAGCAGTTTTCGCTTTCCCATTTTTAAATGCACATTCGATTGAAATTCAATGTGGTAGATTGTTTTTTCATTTGTCAGTTTTTCAACGCCAATTTTAATAAAATCAGCGCGTCTTTCTATCGTTTTCGGCAAGGTTGCGGTGATATTTTCTATATTTTCTACAGTAATACCGCATATTTTATTTAAAATAGAAATGCCTATTTTTTCAATATTCTCTTTGAATATTTTATCGTAGTCTTGATGTTGATTCATAGATGTTACCTTACAATAATTAAAAATGTTTTTGCTGACTGCAAGATATGAATAACAATCTAAAAACAAAATGGCACGACAACTGCCGCACCATTTGTTATTATTTTCACTTTTCACTATTAGTTTTTCACTTTCCACCTTTTCCCGCCAAATCCAAGAAAAAGGCATACTCTTTAGCCGTTTCTTTATATCGTTCAAAGCGACCCGATGCGCCGCCGTGACCGGTATCCATATTGCAATACATATAAAGCGAGTTTTTATCTGTTTTCATAGTGCGGAGTTTGGCGACCCATTTGGCAGGTTCCCAATATTGCACTTGCGAGTCGTGTAAGCCAGTGGTGACGAGCGTGGCGGGGTAGGCTTTGGCTTCCACATTGTCGTAAGGCGAATACGATTTCATATAATGGTAATAGGTTTCATCTTTTGGGTTGCCCCATTCATCAAATTCGCCGGTGGTCAATGGGATACTCTCGTCGAGCATGGTCGTGACCACATCCACAAAAGGGACTTGTGCAATGACGCCTTTCCATATTTCAGGTTTCATATTAATCACCGCACCAATGAGCAAACCGCCTGCCGAACCGCCTTGACCAAATAACATATCAGTGGTGGTGTACCCCTCAGTAATGAGGTACTCGCCGCAAGCGATGAAGTCAGTGAAAGTATTTTTCTTTTTTAAAAATTTACCAT
>JANMYC010000608.1:0-6563 GCA_031381715.1 Saprospiraceae bacterium | reverse complement strand
CGCGGTTATTGCTTTATCTGGTATAGTATGCGACCAATCTATCCGCATTGCAGGTGATGAGTTGACCACTGATATTGTCAATTATATGAAACGTCAACACAATATCCTAATTGGTGAAAGAACTGCGGAACAAATCAAGATACACGTGGGGTCTGCTTTACCAGAGTTAGAATCACCACCAGAAGACTTTGCGGTGAATGGACGTGACCTTATGACAGGTATTCCTAAGCAAATTACAGTCAATTACAGTGAAGTGGCTCATGCTATTGACAAGAGTATCTCTAAAATTGAAGATGCCATATTAAAAGCATTGGAAACAACACCACCAGAATTAGCCGCTGATATATATAAAACAGGACTTTATTTGACAGGAGGCGGTGCTTTACTGAGGGGTCTTGACAAACGCATTGCAGCTAAGACAAAGCTACCCGTTCATGTAGCCAATGACCCATTGAGAGCGGTGGTAAGAGGAACAGGATTAGCACTTAAAAATACACACCGTTATTCTTTCTTGATTGATAGAAGACGCGTTTAAGGGTTTACAGAAAATGTACTCATAAAGAAAATACCAGCCAAATGATTTTTTTACTTCATTTGGCTTTTCTTTTTCTTAAAATTATTTTGGGCTATTTAAAGCTATTTAAAACCATAAATAAAAGTTATTTAGCCACGAATTAACGAATTTCACTAATTTAGATGTTGACTTAATTTTATCGAATTGTACGAATTTGCCCTTAAGGGCAATCAGATTAGCGAAATTCGCTTAAATATGTCAACATCTAAACTAGTGAAATTCGTTAATTCGTGGCTAAAACAATATGTATGGTTTCAAAAAAGCTATTTAAAACTTTGGTTTTACAACTTAATAAATGAATTTCCTACTTCGATACGGCAATTTTCTTTTGTTTTTAATATTGGAGCTTTTTTCATTGTTCTTGGTTTCGCAGTACAATAAAAAGCAAAATGAGATATACCAAAGCTCTGCCAACCTCTTTGTGGGAACTATTTACAATAATTTTAGCAATATCAGAAGGTACTTTTCCATTCAAGAGATTGCTGATAGTCTGGCTAAAGAAAATGCTGATTTAAAAACACAACTTGAAGCCTCAAAGTATGTAGCCACTGACCAAAAAGGGACAGTTTTATTTCCTTTAGATACTTCCACTATACGCCCCGACACCTCTCAGAGAAAAGATGTAATTCAGCAATTTGATTACATCGCGGCAAAGGTTATTAAGAACTCTATCATGCGGGAGGATAATTATCTGACCATCAATAGAGGGAGTGATCAAGGTGTAAAACCCGGCATGGGGGTTATTTCTTCTAAAGGGATTGTGGGCGTTGTTAAAAATGTAACACCCCGTTTTTCACAAGTCATATCGGTATTGAACAACAGGCTTTTTTCAACATCAGCGATGATAAAAAGAAATCGCTTCTTTGGCTCTTTGAAATGGCACAGTGAAGGCGAAAAGAATACCCATGACCCACGCTACATGGTTTTAGAAGAAATACCTAAACATGGTGATGTCATACAAGGAGATACAATTATCTCAACGGGTTTTTCAGAAATATTCCCAGGAGGCATACAAATAGGAACAGTAAAAAGTATCAGAATCGTCAATGGTAATAATTTTTATACCTTAGAAGTTGAGCTTTGGGAGAATTTAGCCAGCATTGAATACGTTTATGTAGTCAATAATTTGATGTTGAAAGAATTCAACGATTTGTACTACGAGCCAGTGAAAGAAATTAAAAAAAGTAAGAAAGCCAAGACTCAATAGAAGTGTTAAAGATTTTAAAAAATTCATGAGCAATACCCTCATATTAAGAAATTTATTGCGGTCGGTGTTCCTGCTCGCAATCCAGGTACTTGTTTTGAAGCAAATCAGTTTAGGAGGTGCTCAATTCAACTATATCAATATATTTTTATATCCCGTTTTTTTAATGTTCCTCCCAATATCCACGCCAGCATGGTTGATGATGGTAATTGGTCTTTTTTATGGCTATGCTATTGATGTTTTCTACGATACGATAGGTATTCATGCGGCAGCTTGCGTATTCAGCTCATATATTAGGTCATTTTTATTGGGTATTCTGGAACCGCAAGGGGGTTATAAAGATGGGAGCAGCCCTACTCGTAGTCGCATGGGATTTCCTTGGTTTTTGAGGTATGCGAGCATTTTTATGTTATTACACATATTCTTTTTCTTTTTTGTTGAAGTTTTTACGCCTTTATATATCGTTAGAATTTTGACTTATACCATTCCAAGTTTTGCAATTTCTTTTATTTTTGTAATGATTTATAGCTTTTTATTTGACCCTGCCGAATAAAAAGGCTTGATAAGAAGTTATCTAATACCCCCTCAGTATAAAATGGATTTTTAAGGCTAAAAAGGGGTTTACTACTATAAATACAATAATTGAATCATACTTAAAATATAAAATATCTGTCCAATGGCAATCAAAGATATGAACAAAGAACGGCGATTCGTGATTATAGGCGTTTTCATACTCGCTGCTTTGGCATTATTATTTAGAGCTGCACAGCTGCAGTTGATGGATCAAAGTTATCAAACAAGAGCCAATGCGATTACTATTGATAAGGACATTATATTCCCGTCTCGTGGCGTAATTTATGACCGCCACCAAAATCTGATGGTTTATAATAATGCCCAATATGATTTAATGGCAACCTATAAGCTAATCGATCCTAAAATGGATACTCTGAAGTTCTGCCGTTTATTAGGGATTGATACAGCTACTTTCAGGCTTAACCTTGATAAAGATTTTACGAGTAAAAATGCGCCCTTTTCGAAAAGTATCCCTTTCCCTTTTTTAACCATGATTACGCCTGAGATGTACGCTAAATTACAGGAATCCCTTTATGAATTCCCGGGTTTTAGAATTCAACTTAGAAATGTCAGAGGCTATCCACAGCACAATGCGGGTAATATATTGGGTTATTTAAATGAGGTTAATACCAAGCAAATAAAAGATTCTTTGGGTTTTTATGAAGCAGGCGATTATATCGGCACTACGGGTTTGGAGAAATATTATGAGCCCGTACTGAGGGGTCGGAAAGGAGTCCGTTTTACTTTAAAAGATAATTTAGGAAGGCTTGTAGGTCCTTGGAAAGAAGGGAAATTAGATACTACTGCGGTTCAAGGAAAAGACTTAGTTTCGACTGTTGACATGAAACTTCAAGCCCTTGGGGAATATATGATGTATGGTAAAATTGGAGCTATTATAGCCATAGAACCTAAATCTGGTGAAATACTGGCTATGGTCACATCCCCTACCTTCGACCCTCAAAATCTGACAGTGGGAAAACAGCGCAGTGCCTTTATGAATGCCCTTACTAAGGATTCTTTAAATCCTCTTTTTAATAGAGCTGTCAGTGCAAAATACCCTCCGGGCTCTATTTTCAAACCCATGTTGGCAGCGATTGCCCTTCAAAAAGGCGTTTGGGATAAAAATAATGGTGTAGTTTGTAACGGAGGCTATTATTATAATGGTCGTCGTTTACTTAAATGCGATGCTGACCACCACCACCCTTACCCTGGCAATTTGGCTGCAGCCATTCAATACTCGTGCAATGCGTATTTTGCTACCGTATTTAGAGCCATGGTGGATGAATATGGTTTTAACAATGCGTCCCGAGGTTTGGATTCACTGAATGTGTATTTAGATAGATTTGGTATGGGAAGAAGATTGGATATTGATTTCCCCTCTGAAAAAAAGGGTAATGTTCCTTCTGGAAAATACTACGATAAAGTCTATAAAAAAGATAAATTTTGGTATTCAACAGCCATCGTTTCTAACGGTATCGGACAGGGTGAAAACCAGTTAACAACTATCCAAATGGCTAATTTGGCAGCAATTATCGCTAACAGAGGTTGGTATATCATTCCACACTTGATAAAAGGCTATAAAGATTCTACAAATCAAGCAGATTATAAAGTTTTAGACCCCAAATTTTCGGTAGTACATTCTACTGGAGTGGAGGCTCAGCACTTTGAATATGTCATAGAAGGCATGAGAAGGGTTATTCAATCCGGTACAGGTAATAATGCCCAAGTGAGTGGCATCGATATCTGCGGTAAAACGGGAACTTCTCAAAATCCTCATGGAAAAGATAATTCAGTTTTTATTGGTTTAGCTCCTGCAAGCGACCCTAAAATAGTAGTAGCTGTTTATGTTGAAAATGGCGGTTGGGGAAATGACTTTGCTGCCCCAATAACTGGACTTATGATAGAACAATTTATAAAAGGTGAAATACCTGCGGGTCGCAAGGGTTTAGTTGAAAGGATGCACAATGCACGATTAGGCTACTCTTCTGGAACGGGCTATTATGTCGTGAAAGGCGGCTATTGATATTCTTTTCCTTCATTTTCACAATAAAAAAGCGGTTTATGGCACACTATAAACCGCTTTTTTTATCATGTAAGTGATAAGCAAAATTATTTATCACTAACTTCCACAGGGTTTGAAACCCTGTGGAAGTTATAACAAGCTGGTTATAAATAATTTATGAGACAAAACCGATGAAAAATATTCTTAAAATTAACTTTGTCCTAGTACTTAATGGTTTTAAACTGGTGGCAATTCCTCAAAAGGCATTGTTTCCGTGGGCGGCTTTGATGAATGTAACTGCTTCATTTGCACTGTAGGTATTTTCAAACGGGGCATTTCTAATTCCCAATTCATAGAAGAAGCGATTTGGCTGACCATCAAATTGACTTGTCGGGTAGCAATTAAGGGCAAATCGCTCGCGAGGGCTTTTTCATTCATGACACGTTTTGCCTCAGCGAGCATTTCAGTATAATCTTCATGTTTAAATTTGCCCAACCAACCTTGATTGAGGTCATAAAATTTATAATCGGTATCTATCGAAAGGATTTCAACGGGTGGCATTTCTTCTATCACCAACTTGCGAGTAGTATCGTCTCTTTTGACTTTTACTTTTGAAAAATCAAAACCCAATGATACTTTGGCCTTAGTCACTATCAAAGCCTTTTTATTTGTATTCCAGAACCATAAAAACTCTTTTTGGCTATTATGGTCATAGATTTCAGAGAAATAACCTTCGGCAACCACCACTTTGAATACTTTTTCAATCCGTTCAAGCAGCACTGTTGACTCTTGGCGAATTTGAGCACTATTGTCTTTCAATTTATTGGCGTACATCCAATTAAAAATTTGCCACGATGCAATACCGCCTACTATGAGTGCTATGAGAAAAAGAATTATAGTCATACTTGATTCCACAGTTTTTTGAATTTCTATTTTGACTGAAACGGAATCCGAAAGTAACTTATTCCTGTTATTTTTACAAAAAATAAGCAGTTGAATTCACTTAGTTACTGCCTTTCACTTGCAATAGACGTTATTTTATTTTAAATTGCTATTCAAAATTATCCTCCGCCTCCCCTCAGTATCTTACATATCTAAACCCATTTACGAAATGAACAAACTTCTACTATTTGTAGCACTATCACTATGGAGCTTTTCACAAGTCCAAGCGGCTTATATTATTTTACCGATGGATACCAAACAAAAGCAGCACCTCAAGGCTTATGGCATCACTTATTGGGTTTTACAAAAAGATATTGAAGCGCACTGGCTATTGAATTATAGGGGTGGCAGCTTTGTTTTTCCTCATAAACTCCAAATTGAAAAAGAATGTAAAACAAGGGGCGTCAGTTATGAAGTGATTACGGATGCTGAATTTTTAAATATCCAGACGGAAATTCAAAATCCTGAAACAAATATGGAGGATATGAAATTAGAAGTTCCGCCTAAAATCGCCGTATATACCCCTGAAACAAATGAAAAAGGAAAACCCATCCAGCCATGGGATGACGCCGTAACGATGGTTTTGAATTATGCTGAAATCCCTTACACCGTCATTTATGATAAAGAAGTAATGGATGGGCAATTAGCGCTGTATGATTGGATACATCTGCACCACGAAGATTTTACGGGACAATATGGGCGTTTTTACCGCAGCCATAGCAATACAACATGGTACAGAGAAAACCAAAGAAAAGCAGAGGATTTGGCACGTTCTCTTGGGTTTTCAAAAGTTTCACAATGCAAACTTGCAGTGGCTATAAAGATTAAAGAATTTGTCATCGGAGGTGGCTTCATGTTCGCAATGTGTTCAGCTACTGATACTTATGACATTGCTTTGGCAGCGGACGGCGTGGATATATGTGCATCCGTGTATGATGGTGATGTCGCTGACCCCAATGCTCAAGAGAAATTAGATTTTACTAAAACGTTTGCTTTTCAAAATTTCCAGCTCGTCAAAGACCCGATGATTTATGAGTTTTCAAGCATTGATAATTACATAGGAAGACCAGAAAGCCCCGAAACGGATTATTTTTCACTGTTCGATTTTTCAGCAAAATGGGATCCTGTACCCACTATGCTCACTCAAAATCATACTAAAACCGTAAAAGGGTTTATGGGTCAAACCACCGCTTTTAAAAAACCATACATTAAACCAGATGTCTTAGTTTTAGGTGAAACTAAACCTTATGGGGAAGCCCGCTACATTC
>JANMYC010000579.1:0-3006 GCA_031381715.1 Saprospiraceae bacterium | reverse complement strand
ATGGGCAATATGCTCATAAAGCGTCATTTCTTTTTCAGTACGGGTTTCAAGCCATGCAACTGCCAATTTTTCAGCCGAAACCACCTTGTTTTTGTATTCTGAGGGGATTCTTTTCATCATTTCCTCATATTCATGGTGGCTGAGTCCGTCGGCGTGGGCATAATTGGGCGAAACATTGATGCCAATTTTCTTCGGTTTTCGCTCTTTTATGGCTTCCGAGAGCGCGTCCCACTGGTCGGGATAAACGTTCAAATCCCATGAGGCTTTGAGTAAACCGACATCGTAACGAGCAATCGCCATTTTTTCGACCCCCTCAGTACCGCCCTTATCAAAGAACACCATCACCGTCCTGCGGCGAGCGGAAAGCCATTCGGCAGGCAACATGGTGCGCATCACGGGGTCTTCGTTGTATTCCCTCGAAATGAGAATCCACATATCAATCCCTTCGCGGCGCATGAGTTTAGGCAGTAAATTGTCGAAACGGTCGGCTAAGACTTCATCAATAATATCAGCCCGTTCTCTTTCATTCAAGATTTTGGGATAGTTGTTTTGAGCCTTTAAAAAAGGACAAATAATAGCTAAAATGAAACTTAAAATGATTGGTCGCATATTTTAATGATTTTAGCTTGAAGATACTGAGGGGGTGTTTTATTTTCACTATTTTTAGTTAAAACAGCGTTTTTACTGTCCAAAAGTAGTCTTGGTTTTACGAGATAAGAGAAATTCTACAGTCATAAATATCAGCGTTCCCACCACATTCATCACCAAATCCTTTTGAGAATCAGGTATCAAAATGAACGTTTCACGATGACACATTATATTTTGCATAAATTCATTCAGAACGCCCAAAACATTGAAAATCAATGCAATATACAATACTCTGTTTTTGAATTTTAAATTAGAAACCGCCATATATTGGCTTATTTTAAAACAAACCACCAACCCAAATAGAATGTGCATCAATGAATTAAATGCCCATTCTATACCATCGCCCACATGATACGAGCGTGTCCTATCCCACACCACCAATATCAAATACCCCATAAAAAGACCATTATAAAACCCATAAAAAGGCTGATTTAAGTAGTATTTATTCCTATTTAAAATCTCCAAAGACACCATCATCGCCAACCAATACGGCAACAATGTCCAGTTTTTTACATAAAAAATGGGGATGAGAAGGAATAAACCAATGATTCGGATATGTGGGGAGCGCATTTTAGAAGGTTTTTTGATATTGAAATTAGATAAAAATACAAATTATGGTTTGAATTCGGAACCTTTTTTTATTGGTGCTTTTAAAAAAATTACTATTTTTGTAAGCACAAATAATTCACTATACATACCATGGATAAACAAATTGAAATTCCTAAAACACCTGTTTTTCATTGGCTTCCTAAACATCTGAACCATATTGCAGAAAACATTGTTCTCAAAAAGCGTAATGTTTCATTTTTAGCAATAAATAGAATTTTTCGTCAAAAGGAAACTCATTTAATTAGGCTCTCAAAATTAGGGAACGAGCATTTTGAAATTGAAGATTTTGTAGAAAAACAACCCAATGACCAACTAAGGACACGCTCCGAAAGATTAAAAGTTGTTTTTCGATTCGATAATCATAAAAATATAATTGTTATCACAGCAATCAGCGAAAATGATAGAGACTAAATCACATTTAACCACCGTTCAGATTGATGATATATTTCAATCTATGCCTGCTGCCGAATTGTGGCAACTGAATGCCGATGTGGAGCCTATCCCAATCAATTCTACTCAAGAGGATATTGATAAATCTCAACAAATTTACGCCATTATGGATGCAACAGACCTCGCTTATGATGAAGTTGAGAAAATATTGTTCAACCCTAAATCTGCTGTATTGCGTGACATAGATATCTATTGTAAAAGATTGAATATTAATATTTTAGAGTTTATTGAAAAGACTTTGGCTTAACCCCTCAGTATCCCGATAAAATCGGGAAGGCTTTGCTACAATGACTTAAATTGGGCAAAGCCTTTTTGTTTTTGAAGTTTCACTAAAAAACATTATTTTTGCAGTAACAAGTACATTATATAAAACTAACATACCACTGAGAAAATGACAAAACGTGAAATCAAGAATCTACTAAAATTGCTTGATGACCAACTTAAAACCATATATGAATACAAAGATGAATTTATAGAGAAAGAGGGTGAAAAGCGATATGACGAGCGAATTGATAATATCCTTGACCGTATCAATTATCTTAAAAAACTTCTTAAAAATAAATAAAATGGAGAATAAACATTCCGATTTCATAAAAATATATCAAGCAGAACGCTCTCCCAAAGAAAAAAAACGACTGCTGAAAACATATATGTTGAGCCTCTCTTCTGATGACTTAGATAGTTTTATTTTCCATAATTTAGATAAACTTCATACATATATAGTCGATTCAGAAGAAAAAAATACGTTGACTGAAAGTGATAAACAAGAACTTTTAAGTAGTCTATCTGATTTAGAGTTAACTCTTGCCTCTAAATCTAAACGCCCAAAAGCTGCTTAATTTATTTTAAGGCTTAAAAAAGGCTTTGCTACAATGACTTTCATTTGGCAAAGCCTTTTTGTTTTTGTACTTTTGCGAAATTTTTTAAACAGTTACACTAATGAAAAAAAAAATTTTATACTTTTTAATATTTTGTTTTAAAAGTACTTATGCTCAAAATAATGACGAATTTGTGGTTCAATACGAAGATAGATTTGAAGTAATTGAAGGTAATTATTTTGGTAAACTTAGTTTTGATACTTTAAGAAATAATGATGGCTCTTATGAAATCGGCAACTTAGCTATTTAAAAGAAAGGAGATACATCGAACATCAAAGTTGGTCTGTGGAAAGAATTTGATAAAAACAACGATTTGAAAGCATTTGGTGAATATAAAATTGGAACCTACATTAGTTGTTGTTTTTCTGGACCTTGTAGGAGTTTTTATAATTACAAATTCGGCAAATGGATTTATTACCAC
>JANMYC010000910.1:0-5656 GCA_031381715.1 Saprospiraceae bacterium | reverse complement strand
TGGGTCAAAGACCCAAATATACCCACACAAGGTCACAGACCTTGCGCGAGCGAGAAGTTAAAACTTATTAAAATTCCCCCCTCAGTATTTTATCACAAAATGCTACAGTTTAAGGCACAACATTACTTTTGCTCTAATACTTTTTGGGATTCTTCAAGTAACGAATAATGTTGCCCATAAAGTTTCTGAATATACCAATGAACAAAGGCGTAAAAACCATAGCCAGAAGAAAGGCTTAAAAGCATCAAAAGAGTAAACATCACAACATCGTCCTCGTAGTGGGCATAAAAAAACAGGCTACTGACTAAGCAAAATACAATGCCACCGACAATTGCTAAGATGTCGTACATTTTGATAAAACGGTGAAGATTAGCGTGTTGCTTTTTAATGGTTTCACTAACTGTTGTTATGGACACGGTTTCTTTTTGCAGCTTCCAATACAAATATACATGATAACCGATGGTAATAAGTATTATGCCAACCCAATAAAAGATGGGCAGATGTAAGCCTCTTGCTTCAGAAATGAAATAACCACCGATAAGTAATGGAATGGTCGTCAAAATCTCAATTAGGAGATTACGGCGGATTTTTTTGACTGCTGAACTTATTTTTTCTTGCATAATTGTTAAAATTTTATGATTATCAAATGTATTGTCACTCGCAACACTATTTTCCAAGCTACTTTGCCAAAGACTTTTCAAGTCATTGAAATCAAAATTGTCATTGTCTAAATTATCCATGATTTAATAAAATTGCTTTAAGTTTGGATTTGATACGATTCAATTTTACCCCAACATTATTTTCTGTAATCCCGATAATTTCAGAGATATCTGAATAAGAAATATCATCTAAATATAAGAGTATCAAGGCTTTTTCAGCCGCATTAAGTTGCGCAATCGCTTGATGCAACGTTTTCAAACGGTCTTCAACGGTATAATCATAAGGCGTATCCGAAAGGGTTCGTTCAAACTCTGCCGTTAATGCAGCAGTTGGCATTCGCCGCTTTCTTATTAGCGTAATCGCAACATTCAGCCCGATTTTATAAGCCCATGTTGTCCATTTTGTTGATTCATCATATTTTGGAAATGCTTTCCAAAGATTCAAAATAATCTCTTGAAAAAGGTCATTCCGAAGCCCGTCGTCACGCTCGTAAGTATGACAAATTTTATAAATCAAGGCTTTATGTGTCTTAACGAGTTGTAAAAACTCTTCTTCCATACGATAAGTCCGTTTTATTTTCGTTGATAACTTATTATTCGTTAGGCAAGGTAAAAACTTACAGAGTACTAATAAAATAATTGGACATTGTTAGTTATGGCATTTGGTTGCTACTACAATTTGGTTGCGGGTTGAACCTTTATTTTTACTAAGCCATTTTTATTTTTTCTGAGAAGAAATAGTGATCTTCGTTATTATTCTATATTCATTTCTAAAAAACATTCAGATGAAAAGATTTTTGCTTTCTATTTTAGCTTTTACCGCTTGGTATTGCCAAAATTTTGCCCAAAATACTGGCGCACTCACGCCTCAACGCACCAACACATTATCCTCAACGTCAATTGAAATTCCGTCAAAATATCAAACGGCTTTTCCGACTGCCCGTAGCTTACAGATGCCTTTGGGATTCAAAGCGAAAGTTTTTTATGCGGGAAACTTGTTATCCAAACCGCGTTTTATGGCGTGGAGCCCCGATAGTATTTTACACATTGCGAATAAATCGAGCGGCAATATTGTTGCCATGCCCGATCGCAATCGCGACGGAGTGGCGGACACTGCTTTTGTCGCTGCTAATAATTTGGTGGGTGCACACAGCTTGCAGTTTTTTCGCAATGCCTTGTATGTAGCACTACAACGGCAAGTTATAAAATTGACGGACAATGACGGCAATGGTATCTACGAAACCCGCACCGTTTTCATTGACAACATTGCGGGTGGTGCGCAACAACCTGGCGGCGGACACGATACTCGGACGATTGTGTTTGATGAAATCAATCAAAAAATGTATTTGTCCATCGGTTCTTTGTGCAATGTTTGCCGTGAAACCGAACGAGCCATTATTGAGCAATACGACCTAAATGGGCAAAATCGGCGCATTTATGCTACGGGCATCCGCAATGCCGTTGGTATGACCTTGCATCCTGTCACCAATCGTTTGTGGTCAAACAACAACGGCAGCGATAATCAAGGCAATGATGCACCGCCCGAATGGATTGACCTTGTGCGAGATGGTGGCTATTATGGCTATCCGTTCGTCCATTCTTACCAACAGTGGTTTAACTTTAATCTTGGCACTGATTATCGAACTTTGTTGCCCATTACACCTTCAGATTCGGCTTTGGTACGCCGACAAATTGCACCTGCAGGACTCGTTCAGGCACATTCGGCACCGATGGCTTTGGAATTTTCAAATGCCAGTTTTCCCCCTCAGTACCGCAATGGTTTGTGGACGGTTTATCGCGGTTCATGGAATCGGACACCGCCAACGGGCTATAAATTGGTCTATTTGGACTTTGATAATGCCCAAGATACCACCGCTAATTCCGTTACGGACGTTGTTACAGGCATTTTGAATACCAATGGCTCGCCTTGGGCGCGCCCTGTTGGCTTGGCTTTGGATAAACGCGGGAGTTTATATTTAGGTTCAGATGATCTCGCTCAATGCGTTTTGTCTATTCAAACAAGCACCGCAACAGATGTAAAAGAATATGTACAAAGTATTGATTTTCAATTGTCTCCTAACCCTGTAAGTGGTGAATTTGTGGTTGAATGGACTGGTTTTTCTGAAAATTCGGCGAGCCAAGTGGATGTGTTTAATGCCCTCGGTAAACAAGTTTTTAGTGCTAAAATACAGTCAATTCGACAAGTTTTTAAATTGCCAAATTTGCCCAGCGGTGTATATGCTTGCCGCGTGAGCTCTGGGAATCAGCTGGGATTGAAAAAAATAATGATTGCTCAATAAATATTAAAGAGCCGATTAATCCGTTTAATCGGCTCTATTATCTTGAAATCCCTCAATCCCAACAAGGGGAAACTAAATATTACTACTACTACTCTCTTCTTTTAAGAACTCAACGAAAATGTGATTTTAGTCACCGCCTCGGTAAAACGTCTTTTGACCAGTTTTCAACCCTCTTTTTGAGACAAGCCCTTTGCGGAGCTATTGAGTTTCTGAAACCAATAATTGATGTCGAATTGCCAAAACTTATCGTTTAATGGTGTTTGCATTCTCCTTTTTTTTATTTGTACCCCTCAGTAATCCACCATTTTTTAGTAAGCGACGAGAAGTGAAACATTTGTTTTAATTTTCTTACCCTGTTAAAGATTCGACACAAATTTATTGTAAAGTAATTTTATATTGAGAAATATTTTAAAACCCTACATAAAATTTATTTAGCCACGAATTAACGAATTACACCCATTTAGATGTTGACTTATTTAATCTAATTTCACTAATTGAATTGCCCTTAAGGGCAATTTCGTTTAATTCAATAAAATTTTCGACATCTAAATTAGCGAAATTCGTTAATTCGTGGCTAAAAAAAATTATATAGGGTTTCAAAAGAAATATTCGGAACAAAAACATTTAGGTATATTTATCACTCCTTTTAAAACATGATATT
This sequence comes from Saprospiraceae bacterium, assembly GCA_031381715.1. Classification (GTDB taxonomy): domain Bacteria; phylum Bacteroidota; class Bacteroidia; order Chitinophagales; family Saprospiraceae; genus JAAFJT01. The sequence continues at coordinate 2,036 of JANMYC010000910.1, read as the reverse complement.
CGGCATCATGTTATGGTGATTTTAAATCGAATAAAAATGAAAACCAATTCGTTACTTTCCCTGTCTATTGCACTACTTTCCTGCGTTTGTGTCCACGCACAGACCCATGATTTTACCAATAAAATCACGGCAAAATCTTTTAATCCTGCCACTTTAAGTTGGTACAATACGCCCGCTAAAAAATGGGAGGAAGCACTTCCCGTTGGCAATGGCAGATTGGGCGCCATGGTTTTTGGTAAAAACGGAGAAGAACGGATTCAACTCAATGAAGAAACGTATTGGTCGGGAGGTCCTTATTCAACGGTGGTGAAAGGTGGTTATAAGGTATTACCCGAGATTCAAAAATTGGTTTTTGAAGAAAAATATTTAGCGGCACACAATCTATTCGGGCGCAATTTAATGGGCTATCCCGTTGAGCAAATGAAATATCAAAGCCTTGCCAATTTGCATTTGTTTTTTAAAAATCAAGATTCGGTTACGGATTACAAGCGTTGGTTGAATCTTGAAACGGGTATTTCTGGTGTTTCATACAACGCCAACGGGGTTGTTTATCAAAGAGAAGTATTTGCGTCTGCACCCGACCAAGTGATTGTGGTGCGTTTGACAGCTAACAAACCCAATAGTATTTCCTTTACCGCCAATCTGCGGGGGGTGAGAAATCAAGCCCATTCCAATTATGCAACGGACTATTTCAGAATGGATGCTTTTGGCAAAGATGGCTTGGTTTTGACTGGTAAATCGGCGGATTATATGGGTATTGTAGGCAAATTGAAATATGAAGCCCGAATAAAAGCTGTACCCGAAGGTGGCACTGTAAATACTGAGGGGGTCGATTTAATCATCGAAAATGCTAATGCTGTAACGTTGTATTTTGCCGCCGCCACCAATTTTGTGAATTACAAAGATGTGAGTGCCAATCAACAGCAAAGAGTGGATACTTATTTAAAAAAAATAGAAGGCAAATCGTATAAAACGATTTTTGACGCGGCTTTGATGGACTATAAAAAGTATTTTGACCGTGTGTCACTGACATTGCCCATTACAGAAAATTCGTACTTGCCCACGCCCGAACGGATTCAGAAAATACAAACAAGTCCTGACCCTTCGCTTTCGGCATTAAGCTATAATTTTGGTAGGTATTTAATGATTGCCTCTTCCCGTGCGGGCACTGAACCCGCTAATCTACAAGGCATTTGGAACGATGATACGAACCCAATGTGGGATTCAAAATACACCACCAATATCAATACCGAAATGAATTATTGGTCCGTTGAAAGCAGCAATCTTTCAGAATGTGCCGAGCCTTTGGTGCGCATGATACGGGAACTCACCGACCAAGGTTCGCAAGTGGCAAAAGAACATTATGGCGCAAAAGGCTGGGTTTTTCATCAAAATACGGATTTATGGCGAGTGGCTGCGCCGATGGATGGACCCACATGGGGTACTTTTACGGTAGGTGGTGCGTGGTTGTGTACGCATATTTGGGAACATTACCAATATACAAGAGACGCTGCTTTTTTAAAAGAAAATTATGGTTTAATTGAAGGCTCAGTGCAGTTTTTTATGGACTTTTTAAAACCGCATCCCAATGGTAAATGGTTGGTCACGAATCCTTCTACGTCGCCCGAAAACTTTCCAGATGGCGGTGGCAACAAACCTTATTTTGATGAAGTCACGGCGAGTTTTAGAGAAGGTACGACGATTTGTGCGGGTTCTTCGATTGATATGCAAATTCTGTATGATTTATTCGGTTATTTTATTGAAGCGTCTGATATTTTAGGTAAAAACAGTGATTTTATTCAAAAAGTAAAAACGGCAAGACCCCAATTAGTGCCGCCCCAAATCGGCAAAGATGGCTCGCTGCAAGAATGGGCAGACGATTGGAAATCGTTGGAGAAAAACCACCGCCACTTTTCGCACATGTATGGCTTGTATCCGGGCAAAGTTTTATATGAAAAAAGAACACCCGCTTTGATAGAAGCCTATAAAAAAGTCTTGGAAGAACGCGGCGATGCGTCCACTGGTTTTTCAAGAGC
>JANMYC010000545.1:0-1950 GCA_031381715.1 Saprospiraceae bacterium | reverse complement strand
CCCCAAAGTAGATTTTTACCTTTATATTGGAGGGGCGAAGGGAAATTGTCGCTGAGTTGGGCATAGACTTTTTCGTTTAATTGTTGGGTTTTTTCTGTCGTATCTCCTTGTATATCAATGCTTTGTATTGGCTTGCCAAATATGACATCGCATTTTTTACCCCATTTAGTAAAGTTGTTGTAAGTGATAGAAATGGGTACGATGTGGAGGTCAATGTTTTCAGCCCAAGCATTTTGAGATAAGGTTACAAAGCCTTTTTTTAGAGGTAAAACGGTGGTTTGATGTGTGCAGATGCCTTCGGGATAAATGAGTACCCATTCGTTTTTACGAAATAGTTCTTGACATTCTTTGAATGTTTCAATATTTTTTATTGCTGAATTTTCATCATTTTCAGTTTGCCTGAAAACGGGAAGCGTTTTAAAATGGCGGAGTATTTTATTGGCTAAAGGGTGGCGATAGGCATCTCCTCTTCCGAGGCAATAGACCCCTTGCTTGAGCGTAGAAGCGACAATCAAACCATCCAAAAATGAGTTGCTGTGCGTAGATGTAAACAAAATAGGCTTATTTTTAGGTATATTTTCTAATCCTTCCCAACCGATTCGTTGAAGATAAAAGTGCAATGAAATGCGCACCATAAAACGCTCGAAATGATATAGCATAGATTTGAAATTTTACCATAAAAGTATTAAAATATTCAAAAAGAATAAATTTAACAATCCAATATTAAATCTGTTATAGTTTTTTTGAAACCATACATATTTTTTTAGCCACGAATTAACGAATTTCGCTAATTTGGATGTTGACAAATTACAGCGAATTGCACTAACAAATTGCCCTTTTAGGGCAATTTAGAGAAATTAGATAAAATTTTGTCAACATATAAATTGGTAAAATTCGTTAATTCGTGGCTAAATAACTTTTATGTATGGTTTTGAAATAGTTTTTATCGAAATTGCAGTCAAAAGTCCAAAAGGATGATTTTTAGTTTTAAATCCATCCTCGATAAATAGAATAAAATGAATTTAAAAATAAGCGATACTTTTAATAAAGAGCTCCCTGCTGACCTTGACCAGAGTAATACCTTGAAACAGGTAGAAGGGGCTTGTTTTTCTTTTGTGACGCCGCGTAAACCGTCTAATCCACAGCTAATTCATGCTTCGGAAGAGGTGGCTGAGCTTTTAGGATTAACGAAAGAAGATTTGAACTCTAAAGATTTTTTAGACGTTTTTTCAGGCAGTAAACTATTAGAAAGCACTCATCCTTTTGCGATGTGTTACGGTGGGCATCAGTTTGGCAATTGGGCGGGTCAGTTGGGTGATGGAAGGGCTATAAATCTCACGGAGGTTGAACACGATGGAAAACGTTGGGCTTTACAACTGAAAGGGTCAGGTGAAACGCCTTACTCTCGAAATGCGGATGGCTTGGCGGTGTTGCGGTCGTCTATTCGGGAGCATTTATGCAGCGAGGCGATGTTTCATTTGGGTGTTCCGACTACGCGCTCGCTTTCGTTGGTGCTTACAGGCGATAAAGTACTGAGGGATGTGATGTACAATGGGAATTCTGCTTTTGAAAAAGGGGCGGTAGTTTGTCGAGTTTCACCCTCATTTATTCGTTTTGGAAATTTCGAGATATTTGCTTCTCGAGGTGATGTAACTACTTTGAAAGCGCTAACAGATTATACAATTAGGCATTTTTTTCCTGAAATTGAAAAAGAAACGAAAGCAGGGTATTTACAGTTTTTTAAAACGGTAGCTGAGCGAACGCGTGAAATGATACTTCATTGGCAGAGAGTGGGTTTTGTGCATGGGGTGATGAACACAGATAATATGTCTATTTTAGGCTTGACGATTGATTATGGACCTTATGGTTGGTTGGAGGGTTTTGACCATGGTTGGACACCGAACACCACTGATAGGCAATACCGCCGTTACCGATATGTCAATCAGCCCA
>JANMYC010000543.1:0-2072 GCA_031381715.1 Saprospiraceae bacterium | reverse complement strand
GGGATTAAATTGTTAAAAAAGTTTAAAATTTTAATCAATTTTCACAATTTAATCCCCCTTTGGGGGCATGGGGGCGAACTTGAGAATTAGTAGGAACTATGCAAAATCAAACTGTAAACTAGCTAAATTAGCGTATAAACCATTCTCTATTTCTGACAATTCCTCATGGGTTCCTTCTTCTACAACGCGCCCGCCGTCGATAACACATATTTTATCTACTTCACGCACAGTTGCCAAGCGGTGCGCAATAATGATGCTCGTACGACCTTCCATTAAAACGTTTAAAGCATCTTGCACCACTTTTTCGCTCTCGGCGTCCAACGAACTCGTTGCTTCATCTAATAATAAAATAGCTGGATTCCTCAGAATTGCCCTTGCAATGGCAATACGTTGACGCTGACCACCACTTAATTTAATGCCCCTTTCGCCCACAATTGTCTCCAAACCTTCAGGGAACTGGCTGATAAAATCCCATGAATTGGACTTGCGAGATGCTTCAATAATTTCTTCCTCAGTAGCATTGGGCTTGCCATAACTGATGTTTTCTCGGATAGTACCCCCAAATAAAAGAACTTCTTGAGGAACAATAGCCATATTTTGACGGAAATCAGTTATTTCATAGTCATTTATGTCTTTTCCGTCCACAGAAATAGACCCCTCAGTACAACCATAAAACTTGAGTAATAATTGAACAATTGTGGACTTTCCTGCGCCGCTTGGTCCAACTAAAGCCACTTTTTGACCCGATTTAATACTGATATTTAAGCCTTTTAAAACCTCCACATCTTCACGAGTTGGATATCTAAAATGCACATTTTTAAACTCAATATTGCCTTTTAAACGCTTTTCTGGTAAAATTTCCACAGTTTTTACGGTTACCTCACTTTCAGATGCGAGGATTTCTCGAACCCTTTCTGTTGCACCAATTGCTCCCACTAATTCCGAATAAAAACTACCTAAGCCCGCAATAGCACCGCCAATAATAGCCGTGTAAGTGAAAAACATGATCAATTCGCCCGCAGTAATTTCTTTATTTTGCAGCATGGTTGCACCTTCCCATAAAACGAAAAATAGACCGCCGAATAGCACAACAACTATAAAAGTTGCAAAAACGGCTCTCCATTTAGCGTATTTCAAGGAAGTAATGACCGATTTTTGATTTGCTTTACCATACCTTTGAACTTCAAACCACTCATTAGTGAAGGCTTTTACTGCATTTATCGCTTGCATAGTTTCATTCAAAACGATATTCGTTTCGGCTATTTCAGCCTGACGTTGTTTAGCCATTTTACGAACAAAACGCCCGAAAAACATGGCTCCTACAACTATAAATGGAAATGTACCCAACATTATCAAAGCCAATTTCCAAGTAGTTAAAGCCAATATTAAAATGCCTGAAATCAAGATAATAACTTGTCGGATAAACTCCGCCAATGTCACTGAGAATGTATTATACAATCTTTCAACATCTGAATTTAAGCGGCTGACCAACTCACCCACCCTACTTTTTTCAAAAAAAGTAATCGGTAGCGAAACCAATTTTTTATATACCGCTTGGCGAACATCTGCTATGCCTTTTTCACTAACATTTGCAAATAGTGTCACCCTAAAATACGAAATCACGCCTTGCACAACCAAAACAATTGCCATAATCCAACCAATATCAGATAATGTCATTGAATAATTAATGGTTCTTGCGCCCAAATTGATTACAAAATCCGTTTTACCTTGAGCAATATCCACGATACGTCCCGATAAAAAAGGGAAAATCATGAATGTGCTTGTCGATAAAAACAATAAAACCATGCCCACCCAAAATGACCATCGGTAAGGTTTTACAAATTGAAAAATTTCTAAGGATGCTTTTATTGTCTCTCTTGTCAGTTTGGGTTTGGGGGTTTCGTCGTTGTCGTCCCAGCGTCTTCTTGCCATAAAATTTATATTGATTGATTATTTTAATGATTGAAATGCAAATTTAGGTATAATTGTTCAATTCGAGCCTTTCACTTGCGTAGACGTTTTAAATTTATAAATATTTCAGATTCTATAATCAATCACCCATTATTGGATAT
>JANMYC010000481.1:0-6465 GCA_031381715.1 Saprospiraceae bacterium | reverse complement strand
TTGGTAATTTGACTATTTTTGAAATAGTCTCAATATCCAAGCCATTCAATCGAGCATTTTTGATTACCTCAATTTTTTCGTTTTCAATACCTTTTTCAATACCTTCTCTTAAGCCTTTATATATCAAACGATCGTATGTACTCATTGCTATGTTATTTAAAGGTGATGGAATTTGGTTGAGCATATTTTCGATGTCTTCGTCACTAAATTCAGTATTTTTCAACAAATATACAAACATTGTCTTTATAAAATCAACTCCTTTGGGTGTTTGTATGTATTCGTCCGCTTCAATAAAGAGGAATCCAAAATTTTGTCGTAAGTAATTTTGGTCACGGCTATGACTTAGTGCCAATAATACATTTTTTAATAAGCCTATTTTGAAACTCAATATAGTTTCATCTGAATATTGACTGACATCCACTAGCTCATAGTTAAATTGAGGTATGTATTGATACAGTTCACTTTCGATACCTTTGAAATAATCTATCATTGGTCGTACATGCCATTTACTATCGCCATGATAGAAAATGATCGGTACAATTGGTAAAAAAGGTTGAGCTTCTTTTTGATTCTTTTCCCATATTTCGAGCATATAACGCAATAATTGCAGATGAGGATATGCTACAAGACTACTTTTATGTTCTAACAAAAGTGCTATACGAATGGTATTTTTGTTATATGGACACAGCCAGACTAAATCTGAATAATATTTAGCTAATTCAGTTGTGATGTAGGAATTTGTATCCAGTTCCAACCCTTTCAAATCGAGTTTATTTATTAATTCGGAAGGAAGGAACTGACGCATAAAATCCTGCGCCATTGTTTTGTCGGATAAATTGGTTTTGACAAATTCGTCGTGTAGTTGCTTGTTTTTTTGTTGTTTGTTGCGTTTTGCCATAGTTGTTTTTTATTTCAGGCAAATATAATTAATGAGTGGTAAATAAGTTGTTTTTCCAAAAAAAATAAACGCTTACCCCTCAGTAAATTGACTTGTTTTAGTTCAATTTACTGAGGAGTAAGCGTATAATTTTTTGAAAAAGCTATTTTTCTTACTTTTTAAACATTTCAGGATGCTTTTCCTCAAAATCAGTGGCATCTTGATACGCCTTAGCGAGGCTCAAAATAGTGGCTTCATCGAATAAATTACCTAAAAATGTAATGCTGGAGGGGCGACCATCATTCAAAAAACCGTTGGGCATAACGATTACTGGATGTCCCGTCATATTCGTAATTTGTAATTGATTGACCCCAAAATTGGAAGTGACAATCACGTCAAAATTTTTCATGATTGCATCCACTTCTTCAATCATTTTACTGCGAAGGCGATTGGCATTCACGTAATCCACGGCAGGTAGTAACCGAGCTGAACGGAAGGCATTGGGCCAAGCGTTTTTAGTTTGCATAGTAAGCTCGTCATCGAGGTTCGTACGGGTTAATTCATCAAAAGCGGCAGCACATTCGCCCATGAGGATGAGGTCAATAATTTTAGGTGAAACGCTGGTTTTAAACTCCATGGGTATTAATTTTGCCCCCATTTTTTCAAGAGTCTCAAGCGTTTTCCACTCACTGCGCGTTTTACTGAGGGAGTCAAAAACATTAGTAGGGTAGCCGATGCGGAGTTTTTTAATATCAATTGAAGTATTAAAATTGAAAGGTGCGTCTATCACCGTCCTATCAAGTCCATCTGAACCACTGATAATGGATAGCACAATTGCGGCATCTTCTGCATAACGCGTGATGGGGCCTAATTTATCCAAACTCCAGCACAACGTCATAGCTCCATAGCGGCTCACTCGCCCGAATGTCGGACGCAAGCCCGTTGCACCACATTCCGTGGAAGGTGAAACTATTGAGCCCAATGTTTCAGAGCCAATTGCAAAAGGGACGAGCCCTGCCACAACCGCTGACGATGAACCCGCTGACGAGCCACTTGACCCCCTCAGTAAATTCCACGGATTTCGGGTTTTTCCACCAAACCAAATATCTCCCATGGCGAGGGCTCCTAATGTTAATTTGGCAACCATTACACCACCTGCTTTATTGAGTTTTTCAACGACAGTAGCCGTTTGGTCAATCACTTGATTTTTATAAGGTGCAGCGCCCCAAGTCGTTTTTGTCCCTTTTACGGCTATTAAATCCTTAACGCCGTAGGGAATTCCGTGTAAAATACCTCTGTATTTTCCCTTTGCGAGTTCATCGTCAGCTTGCTTTGCTTGTTGGAGAGCTGTTTCTTCGGTGATGCTGATGGTGCAATGGAGCGTATCGCTATATTGTTTGATGCGCGCGATGAAAAATTTGGTCAATTCTACAGAACTGATTTTTTTAGTTTTTATCAATTGCGCCAATTGTGGTATGGTGTAAAATGCCAAATCGGCTTTATTCACCGGCATCGACACTTTAGGTGCCGACCATAGAATGGGCTTTTGACCCTTTTGCATTTTAAAATTATTTGGCAATGGATTAAAATACAGGGCAGGTGCAACCCAATTATCCAAATGTTGGCTGTGAACTGCTTTTATGGAAAGCAGATTATCCGTCACTTCCGCAAGCATCGAATCTCGTTCGGGTTCAGTAAAAGTGAGGTCTAAGAATTTTTCAGCGACGGCAATATCTTCTTTTGTGATAGGCGATTGTGCTAAAAGCCATGAGCCGAATAGGCACACCAAGGAGGTAAGCAATGTTTTCATACAATTAATTGATTTTAGATGCAAATGATTAATAAAGCTTTGAAGTAAAACATTTAAGAACATAAAAAGATTGGAATTAGACGAAATAAGATGTTAAAAGCCTCAACTATACTGAGGGGGCAACTTTGAGAGTTAAATTCTGTTTTATATTTATGAAATAAAAAACTACATTTGCTTATCGGTTCAATACGGTTAAAAATAAAATGAGAAAAGCGAAAAATGCCGTAATTTTATAAAAATATACTTTAAAATGACTTTTAAAGAAAAATATGTCAATCCATTTACAGACTTTGGTTTCAAAAAACTATTCGGGACGGAACTGAATAAAGATTTGTTGATAGATTTTTTAAATCAAGTGGTACTACCTGAGCGACAAAAAATTGCTGATTTAACTTATTCTCGACATGAACAATTAGGCGTATCGGAAGCTGACCGCAAAGCTGTATTCGATTTATATTGTGTAGGTACAAATGGAGAACGATTTATTGTTGAGATGCAGAAAGCAAAGCAAAACTATTTTAAAGACCGTAGTATATATTATTCAACATTTCCCATTCAAGAACAAGCAAAAAGAGGAGAATGGGATTTCAAGCTAACAGAAATTTTTACCGTAGGAATTTTGGATTTTGTTTTTGCGGATGATAAAGATAGTAATGAAGTTAGGCATGAAGTGAAATTGAAAGACCAAAATGGTGAAGTATTTTATGATAAATTGACCTTTATTTATCTTGAAATGCCTCATTTTATTAAAAAAGAATCAGAGTTAGTTACGAGCTACGATAAATGGCTTTATGTATTGCAGCAACTTCCCAATTTAGAAAATAGACCAAAAGCTTTACAAGAAAAAGTGTTTGAGAGAGTGTTTGAAGCCGCTGAGATAGCAAGGTTTACAAAAGAAGAAAGAGCACAATACGAAGAGAGTTTAAAATATTATAGAGATATAAAAAACGTTGTAGATACTTCTTTTGCTGAAGGTAAAATTGAAGGTAAGATTGAAGGTAAGATTGAAATTGCTTTGAAAGCTCTTGATGAAAATATACCCCTCAGTATAATTGTTAAATTGACAGGGCTTACTGAAGAAGAAATAATAAAGTTGAAAAGAATCTAAATTCTTAAAAATAATGGCTTTTAATAGAAATGAATCGGATATAATTAAAGAGGTAACGAATATCTTTTCGGCGCATCTTGAAAAGAGTGGCTTTCGCAAAACACCTGAACGATACGCTATTTTAGAGGAAATATACAAGCGAGATGACCACTTTGATGCGGAGGCTTTGTATATCCATATGAAAAATAAGAGTTACCGTGTGAGCCGGGCTACTGTGTACAATACGCTCGAGCTTTTAGTGAGTTGTGATTTAGTGCGCAAGCATCAATTTGGTAAAAACTTAGCGCAATACGAAAAAAGTTATGGTTCAAAGCAGCATGACCATGTGATATGCGTAGATTGTGGAAAAGTTGTGGAGTTTTGTGACCCGCGCATCCAAAATATTAAGACAATGGTGGGTGATTTGTTGAATTTTAAAATCATGCACCATTCCCTTAATTTATATGGAGTTTGTGGGTCATGTGCAAAGCAAAGGGAATATGAAGAGTTAGTCAGTAGTGCTTTGTTGAATGATTAATGAGCCCTTGACCTTTAAATCGGGAAACATAGAAATGTTATGAAATAAAAACCCATCAAGCTATATGGCTTCGATGGGTTTTTGTATCTTTGCGCGGTTTTTAACGAAAGAATCAGGTGAAAATACATTTTTTATAGTTTAAGAATGTATTCAATTAATGGTTTTCTTTGATTATAAATTTTAAACAGACTCTTTAAAAGCAATTAATTATCAATTCCGAGAATCGGAATAAAACATAAAAATATCTTACTATGAAAATTGATGTTATACTTGGCTTGCAATGGGGTGATGAGGGCAAAGGTAAAATCGTGGATTTTTTAGCTGAAAAATACGATATAGTTGCTCGTTTTCAAGGAGGGCCTAACGCTGGACATACCTTGAAATTTGGGGGTAAAAAATTCGTTCTTCATACTGTTCCTTCGGGAATTTTTAGAGAAAACCTTATCAATGTCATTGGTAATGGCGTTGTTATTGACCCGATTACATTTGAGCGTGAAATCAATAACCTCAAAGCGGCGAACGTAGAATATCAAAAACGCCTTTTGGTGGCTAAAAAAGCCCATTTGATTCTCCCAACGCACCGTCTATTGGATGCTGCAAGTGAAGCGGCAAAAGGGGCTTCAAAAATAGGCTCGACATTGAAAGGCATTGGGCCTACTTATATGGATAAAACAGGGCGGAATGGTTTGCGCGTAGGTGATATTTTGATGCCTAATTTTCAGAAGAGATATGAAGCATTAAAAGAAAAGCATTTAGAACTTTTAAAAGTGTACCCCTCAGTATCTTTTGATTTAGAAGCCGAGGAAGCACGTTGGTTTGCGAGTTTGGATACTTTGAAATCTTTGCAACTCATTGATTCTGAGTATTTCATCAATAATGCCCTGAATGACGGTAAGCGCATTTTAGCGGAAGGCGCGCAAGGGTCTATGTTAGATATTGACTTTGGAACATATCCTTTTGTAACCTCTTCTAATACCGTGACTGCGGGTGTGTGCGTAGGTTTAGGCGTTGCTCCGAGCAAAATTGGAGAAGTAATAGGCGTGACTAAAGCCTATTGTACACGCGTAGGTGGCGGTCCTTTCCCAACTGAATTGCACGATTCTGTCGGTGATTTGCTTCGTACTGAGGGGGCTGAATTTGGCAGTACTACGGGTCGTCCACGCCGTTGTGGATGGATTGATTTGCCTCAATTGCGTTATACCATCATGTTAAACGGTGTGACTCAATTGTGTATCACTAAAATAGATGTACTCAATATTTTTGAAGAAATAAAAGCTGCCACGCATTATAAAATCAACGGCGAAAAAACAACTGATCTACCTTTTGATTATACAGGAATGGACGTAAAACCAGTTTGGGAATCATTCAAGGGTTGGATGCAGGCGATTGAAATGACCGAATATGATGCATTACCTGCCGTTTTAAAAGATTTCACAACCTTTTTAGAAGAATATCTTGAAGTGCCAGTTACTATGATTTCGACGGGTCCTGAAAGAGAGAAATTAATTTTGAGAGAGGTTGCAACGGTTTAAAAATCATTCAATTGATTTTAAACAAAAGAAAAAAGCCAATACTGAGGGGTATTGGCTTTTTCTATTTTTAAACGCCTACAAAGCATTAAAATCAGAGAAAACCTATTTGGTATATTTTATTTAGGTGGTAATAGGACGGCATCTATCACGTGTACAATACCGTTAGAAGCGGGTACTGATGCAATGATATTGGCACCATTTATTTGGTATTTTCCATTTTTTACGGTGATAGTCGCTGAGCCCCCGTTGACCATCCCGAGTTTCATGCCATCGGTCAGGTATTCCGTTTTGAGCGAAGAAGTCGTAACGTGGTATTGTAAAATATCCGTTAAGGCATCTTTTTTCTCTGGTTTTAAAAGACCTTCTACAGTTCCTGCGGGCAATTTTGCAAAAGCTGCATCGGTGGGAGCAAATACCGTAAATGGTCCGGCATTAGAAAGTACGTCTACCAACTGTGCAGCTTTCACCGCCGTAACCAAAGTTTTATGGTCTGGAGAGCCAATGGCTACTTTCACAACATCTTTCATAGAAACATCGTCTTGTACCGCCGATTGACCGCCAACGGGCGATGCGCTTTCGGCTGAAGTATTTGAGGAAGTGGGGGCTTTTTCACCGCAGCTG
>JANMYC010000462.1:0-4590 GCA_031381715.1 Saprospiraceae bacterium | reverse complement strand
ATGATGAATATGGTGAAACCGCCGCATCATAAACGGTATGTGCATCAAGCGATGAATAATAAAAAAATAGACTTCGTTCCATAAAGTTAACAAAGTGACACCAAGTATAGTATTGGAAATTGAATCGGGCGAAAGCGTGAAAACTTGATGCCGTACCAAGTAAATAAAAATTACACTTGTCAAGCTAAACATCAGCATTGCACCAAGTGAATACTTCATTTCGGTTTTAGTTTGCTTCGCAGATGCTTGTTCCAAAATAATGCGGTTCAATAAATTACGTTGCAAAAGAACGTCGCATATTTTAGCAAAAGCATACCCTAAAACAAAGTACAGAAACAAAAAATAAAAGAAAGTTAACAGAAAAATTACGCTATAATGCGCTTCAAAAAGTAGATAATGCTTTACAGTTTCTAACATATTCAATGTTTAGGTCAGTATGAAAATACGTTTTATACCACACTTAAACTTAAACGATGGTGTCTTTAATTTTGTTTTGAAAGTAAGGGTAACTTCGATAAAATCATATTTTTACCTCGCTCATGTTGATAAAACAAAAAAGTACGCCCTGTACTGAGGGGGGCGCTCAAACTAAACCTAAAAAATGTATAGTGGGTAGCTGCCGAAAAATTGATAGCTTTGGCTTTGGAATATTTGGGGAAGTAGAAACAGTAATTTTGTAATTTTTAAACTTTTTAACACAATGAATAACAAACAAATTTTTATCCTTTTGTCCCTTGTATTGAGTGCCGCCATGTTCTTGCTAATGAACTTTGGTAATGCCTTTTGGTCTAAAGTAGGCTTATATTTAGTTTTTGTAAACTTTCTTTACTTAGTTGCTATCATTCGGTATTATGAAAATCAACAAAAAGGGTAATTTTAGGGTAAAATTTCAATAAAAAACGCCTTGATAGTCGCAATCAAGGCGTTTTTTATTGAAACTTAAAACAGCACTACTTAATTTTCACGTAAGTGTGGCTAAAGCAATCATCACAATTATCATTTAAAACCAATGTGTCTTTTACATTTTTAGCAGTAAAAACAGACTGTGCAAATAGGGTTTTATCAACAGTCAGCATAAGGATAGTGTCTTTAGTAGAGCTCCCATTGCTACTTTTCAAAACCCGAGAACCATAAGCCCATTTACCAACGGTACAAACGTCATTAACACAAAGTTGAAAGCGTTTATTGGTTTGAATCGTAAGCACTTGCCTCCTTGTGCTGTCTTTTACGATTACACCAACAAAACCGCCCGACGACTGTACCCAACGCCATCCGCCCACAATATTTTGAGGCAAATCAACGGGTTCCAAATCGTCCATTATTTGCTCAATTACATCTTTTTTACAAGCTAAAAACAAGGAGAGTATTAGTATAAATGCTACTTTTTTCATGCGATTGATATTTCTAGTGTAGACGTTTGTGAATGTAAAAAAGGTTGGGTGAATTACTAAAAATAATTTCAATATTTTACCCCCTCAGTATTTTATGCCTTTTCCCAATAAAAACCCTTGTTTTTTAAATTTTTGTAAATCTAAAAAACGCATAACTACAAAAACTGCTTATGGCAGTGAGCAAATGCCAAACGGAATGACCCTGATACCACGAGTGAGGGTCGCAGCCCACTTTTTGCACGTCCAAAGTGCGTATTTTAACGGCAATAACCATTAAAACAAAGCTTAAAATAGGGATAAGAATAAAACGTTCTTTTCTGAATTGAAAATAATGGATGATTGTCAAAACTAAATTAGTCAATATTAAAACGGGTAAAAGGATGCTACTGGTTACCATCAAGTGAATCTTAAAAAATGCCAAAATCAACATTCCCAAAGCGATTATATAAAGTGTTTTTTGACGATTTGTAAGATTTATTTTATAAAAAACGTGATACAAACCTATGCCCAATAAGCCAATTGAAATGCTGTAAGTGCCATTCATATCCACCCTCTGCCCTACCCACGTGAGCGATGCGTGAAAAAAAGCACTGCCCAAACTCAAATAGATAAAGCAAATGCCCATGAAAACGGACAATAACGGGAAACGTTCAAGCCTGTTTGAGGTATTTAAATTTTTATTTTTATAGTCAATGGAAGCTATGTTTAAAATCAAAACGCCAAAGAAAAAATACGCCAAATTGGAGTAGGTATTCATGGACTGATGAAACAGCTTTTCAACATTATTGAACTCGCAATATTCAACATTCAATGCTGATTTACTGACCGTCATACCCTCCCAAATACTGCTGCTTAGAAATGTGTTGAGGCACATCCATGCGGCTATCATGGCGATTGTAAAATAGGCTGCACGAAGGATGGGTTCTAAAAAGACTTGTTTTTTCATAAGTTGGCTGTTTTTGAAAATTATAAAACTCATCAAATTTGTTCAAGTCTATTAGTTGTACTGAGTTAAAATATGCAGTTTCAATTAGTTTTCATGGATTTAATCCACTCTTTTATCAATTTGACCCCCTCAGTATGTTGTTGGCTGCGGCTCAATTCGGGCATCATAACGCCAGGGTCAGTTGATTCCATGCGATAGACGAGGATGCTTTCATTGGGTTTGCCAGGCACAATATCAAATTTCAAATTACCCGAACCCCGCCCTGCGGCAATGGGTGTTTTATAAAAACCATAAGCGGTACTATCCGTGGTTTTCCAATCCAATAATAATCCAGAGGTTTGAGCTGGGCCCGTTTTGTTGTGGCAATGGGCACAATTGATGTCCAAATACGCCCTTGCTCGAGCATCGAGAGAGGCGGCAACATCGTCGTAATGGACTAATTTAGGGGCATTTTTCACATCTTCACCCCCCATCAGCACATTGGCATTTTTCCACTTAATTAATTGATTTTCAGTACCATCCGCATATTTAAAATCACCATTCAGTTGTCTTGCCGAAGGACCAATCGGGGTCATAACGCCATTGCGCTCGTGGCAACCTTTGCACTGATTCATGTTCGGTACGATGTATTCAAATTCCTTTTTGGCACCTTGTGCATCACGCCAAGCCACTTTTGTAGTGCCACCAGTCACTTCTAAAACGGCGTCCGTTTGGTCATCGTTCCAAATATAAGGCAGCGAAACCCAACCGTTTTCTTGGTGCAATAAAACGCGCGTTTCTATCAACCGTCGCCCTTTTTTATCATTGCGTTCATCATTTTTATAGTAAAAAGTTTTGATAATCGCCGTGCCTTTGGGAAATTGAAAAACGGAATCGGCATTGTAAGCCACTTGCTGATTATTAGGCAATTGCACGAACCTCAATTTATGAGCATAATCCGAAAATAAAGGCGCATTCAGCGCATAAGGCATGACATTTTTAGCGGGCTGTTGCTCGCTTATTTTACCTTCAAAAAAGCCATATTCCGATAGTTTTTCCTTAAAAGAGGGCGGTGCATTGGTTTCCTGCTTGAAGGATGTCGCAAGATTAGCGACAAGTATCAGTATTATAAATAAATATATTTTTTTCATTTAAAATGGTATTCTAATTTTTAACTGCAAAATTTTCAACCGCTTTTATTTTCTCCAATGAACAGTCAAATTGATTGGGGTCTTGCGAGACATTTTTGAAGCCATTAGCGGCATCCATATTGGCAACCGTTTGATTTTTATTATTGCGAACACAAATCAGATTTTCAGGTTTTGTTTGACCATTGGCATCCAAAGCTTTTTTATCAATAACCCCGTCGTAAACTACATGCGGCACATTTCTACCAAATTTTAGCTTAAACCAATATATTTTAGCGAATCTGCCATTGAATGGTACTCGCCCTTTTTTTCTTTCAAAATTATTATCGTGAATATCAATCGCCGAAGGGTATGGATAATAATCCTTGTCCTTTATTTTGATTTCAGTCATAAAATAACTGATGATGCTCACGCCCGTTGTCTTATTATTGATGATTTGATTGTTAAAAATTTCAACATTATTAGTCGCCAGAATGAGCATACCCGTCCCTTTTGGTACACTCGCCACGATATTGCCTTTGGGAGCAAAATTGGGGAAATTGTTTTCTTTAATGATATTATTAAAAACCCGTACATAGCCACCCCGTTTTTGAACCAAATTGGGCAAATCAAAGACTAAAATTCCGCCCGTATTGCCCGTTGAAACATTGTCAAAAACATCCGCATACAATGAATTTTCAATCTCGATACCCGCTACATTCCGGTAAGCCGTACAGTTTTTGACGATAATGTGCTTCGATTGCCCCACGTAAATGCCCGCATCCGAGGCACCAATAGCGATGCAACTGTCAATCATCACATTTTCACATTGCACGGGATAAAACGCGTAACTGCCATTGATTTTAGACGGCTTACCCGTCCACTCGGCTTTAACCCGCCGAAAAGTAATGCCTTTTACGTGCATCGTTTTAATCAAATCGCCTTTTGAGTCTTGAACCGTTAAATCCTCCAATATGATATTTTCACAATTGGTAATTTTGATGCCTTCAGCACCCGCCACTTGACCTTTGAACGACAAAATCGTTTTATCAATCCCCTTCCCCTTGATAGTAACATTTTTTTTACCATCCATCGAAATGCTTTTACTCATCGTGAACATCCCCTCAGTAATTTGGACGGTTGAGCC
>JANMYC010000435.1:0-1690 GCA_031381715.1 Saprospiraceae bacterium | reverse complement strand
GTTTTTACGATATAACAGCCATTAAAATTCAGACAAGTAAGGGTTTTAAAGGAGGTTTTGTCAACTATCAACATCTTAAAAGAGATATAATGAGATTACTTCACGAGTCCAATACTCTTGTTACAACATTTGTTGATTATTTCAGAATCCCTAATAATTTACCTGACTTTGAGAATTGTATGAAGTTTTCTCAAGCGAGTGAAAGGATTATATGTTTAGAAGCCAGTATAAAATCTGATATTGGTTATGAAGGTAGATTTATTCCTTACATACAACAACATGAATTTGAGTCATTATTATTTACCAATAGCAAGAGCTATTCAATATATTATGATAATAATGTAGTATTCGCTATTGAAAGAATCATAGTACAATACGACAATCCAGAAGACATTAACGATAGTCCCACTACTGCACCTTCAAAACGATTGTTAAGTATCATCTCTAACTATAAAAAGGTGACTGATGGAAATTTAATCGCTTTGGAAACTGGGATTGAGCAAATTATGATAAGATGCCCTCGTTTTAGAGCATGGATTGAATTATTACAAGAGTATTGTGTAGGAAATGGTTAATCAAAAGTCTTAGCCGATTCACTAGCAGTTGATAAAACGGAGTTAAATGATGAAGTTTCTCTGGGAATTGAGGTGAATCTGAATTAAAATTCACTATTTTACGATACAAAACACCCTCTTAGTTGGAAATACTGAGGGGTCTTTTATTTCACCCTAAATTGTACTTTTACAAAAAATTAAAATGCGATGCAATATAATAAAAACCTCTATGAGAAATATGGTTTTAAAGTGACTGATGAACCTGTCAGCAACTTTAAAGATAGAAGTTTGGTGGCTAAGGCAGAACGTTTTCATCATATAGTCACCAATAATAAATCGACTGTAAAAACAGTTGAAGAGCTTAAACGAGAAATTCTGCTTCACCCTGATGAAGCATCTTTCAAAAATTATTTATACGGTGCCCTTACTCATTTGGGCAAAACAAGTGAAGCCTTCGAAGTATTGCGTGATACTGTAAAAAAACATCCTGATTATATATTTGGTCATATCAATATGGCTCGGCATTATATGTATGAAAAGGAGTACGATAAAGCGATCAGTATATTGGGAGCCTCTTATGATATTACTCTTTTTGAGAAAGAAGTGTATATTCATTTTTCAGCGTTTAAGGGCTATTATTCAGTAGCTATTGAGTTGGAACTAAAAAAGAAAAACAACAAAAAAGCTGAGGAATTACACCGAATGTTATTTGATTACGATAAAAATGATAAATTAACCAAGGAGCTTGCTAAATTAATTATCGCATCCAGATTTTTGGATAACCCCCTTTTTGAAAAAGCTGAAAATGAGCGAAATGTGGAAGTCATTTCAAAACCTATAACAGGCACTTATTTATCTGAAGCTGATGGAAAACCCGTTTTCAATCATTCCGAAATTCATCAATTATATCAATATAGTCTTGATAAAATACCGAAAACTGTCATAAAATCCATTTTAGCTTTACCTCGCACAACTTTAGTTCAAGACCTTGAGCTTGTGATAATGGATACGATACTGCGGTATGATTATTTTCAAGAATTGGATTGGAATGACGATAAAAATAGTTTTTCTGTACATGCTCTATACCTGCTTACCGAACTAAAATCGTATGATAGTTTACCCGTTTTATTCGATTT
>JANMYC010000400.1:0-4437 GCA_031381715.1 Saprospiraceae bacterium | reverse complement strand
GGTTTTTGAAATTGATAAAACGCAGAAACATGAGTGTTCTATTTTGATGATTTTAAGGAGGGATTTTTACGTATTCGGCAAAGTGTTCATTTTTGCGATTATAAAAGCTCTGAAAGGCAAAAATGCATGTTTTAGGCTTGTGTAAATGGTTTCAGTAAATACGTTTTGTGCGTTTGATACAATTTTTAATAGAATAGACGGTGTAGAGTAGGTGAAAGGAAAAGATTAAGACTAAAATATAAAACTAAAATATTGACACATGAAAGTTGTATTAGGTAATCAAAAAGGTGGAGTTGGTAAATCTACACTATGTGTTTTACTCGCCAATTATTTGACACTAGTTAAAGACAAGGAAGTTCTTATCATGGATATGGACTTTCAGAAAACAATTGAAGAGCATCGGCAAGGCGACAAATCAGCGTTGACTGATGAAATGCCCTATGAAATTTTACCAATTGAGACAACTGATTATCCATTTTATGCTAAGCAAATAGAGAATGATGGAACAATTGTAATCATTGATTTGCCTGGTCGATTGGATGATGATAGTTTGATTCCTATTCTTAAAGACGCTGATTTTGTCATCTGTCCGTTCCAATATGAGAAATATTCATTTGGAAGCACATTGACATTTGCGGAAATAGTCAAACATTTTGACCCTAAGAAACAAATATTTTTTGTGCCCAACAGGTTCAATAATAGTGTATCCTACGGGGATTTAAAAAACAAAGTAGATGCAGTATTGGGAGCATTGGGGACTGTTACAAAACCAATTTCACAACGTGTGACTTTGACGCGTATTAACACATATCAAATAACCGATGAGCAAAAGAAAATTGTAGAGGATGTATTCGACTTCATTTACAATAAAATTAATTAGAAAGTCTTCCGTTGGGTGTTTTGTATTTCATTACGACACAAAACACCCAATACTTAAACATCAATTTCATGACAAGTTTAAATAATACTAGCAATGAGTACAATTAAAAATTTGGTTAAGACTTTTAAAGAACGCGAAAAATTAGTTGATGATAAAGTAGGGGAGGAGATTGTAGCTCCTATTATTGAACCTGTAAAAGAGCCTGAGATAGTCGCGGTAGTTGCCCCAAAAAAGGAAAAAAAACCTACGACTGAGAAAGTTAAAGTTGCTAAACCTGCTATTTCTCAAGCTATTACTGTGAGTGAAGGACAACCAACAGTAGGTAAAAATAAAGGTTTTAGTCTATCGGACGATTTTTTTGCATCGCTTAATGAGCAAAAATTTTCATACGAGAAAAGTAAATTCGCCTACATTGACAAAAAACTCTATGAGGTATTAATGACTTTGAAGCGCAAAAAAGATGTGAAAAACATTTCATTGCTTATTAATGCGGCTTTGACTCAGTTTATTGAGCAAAACAAAGAAGATATAAAGAAAATATTTATGGATGATTTGCTTTAGAATCTTCAAAGTGTTGTTTCAAAGTGTTGTTTCAAAGTACAGAGAAACGATTAAAAACTGCCCAAAATTACCCGTCTTGTTACTCATTTATCATTTTAAAATAACAGTAAAACTTAGCTCTTAGCTCAAAGCTAAGTTTCAAAAATAACAAATACTTTTTATGAACGAAGACCACAAACGCTTATTAGAGCAGCAGCTTTGGAACATTGCCAATACTCTACGCGGCAAAATGAACGCTGACGAATTTCGAGACTATATCCTGGGCTTTATTTTCTATAAGTACCTGAGTGAAAAGATGGACATTTTCGCCAATGCTATTTTAGAGACTGACAATATCAAGTTTAGAGACATCAATCCGCAACTCAAGGATAGTCAAGAATATCTCGATGCTATTCGGGAAGAAGCCCTTGACAAATTGGGCTATTTTCTAAAACCCGAAGAATTGTTTTCTGAGGTGGCGAAACGGGGCAATGGCAGCAATACCGAAATTGATGCTTTTGATGCCTCTAAAACCAATTTTATCCTCGAAGATTTACAAAAAATCTTGATTAATATCCAATTGAGTACGATGGGGACGGATAGCGAAGATGATTTTGATAATCTATTCGAGGATATGGATTTGAATTCTACTAAGCTTGGTAAAACGCCCGATGCCCGAAATGAAATCATTGCTAAAGTATTGGCGCATTTGGATAAAATTGATTTTGAATTGACCAATTCTGATGCTGATGTTTTGGGTGATGCTTACGAATACCTCATTGGGCAATTTGCGAGTGGGGCAGGGAAGAAGGCAGGGGAGTTTTACACGCCCAAAGAAGTATCGCAGATATTGGCTAAAATAGTCACCACGGGCAAACACAAACTCAAATCGGTGTATGACCCGACTTGTGGCTCGGGTTCTTTGCTTTTGCGGGTGGCGAAAGAGGTGGAAGATGTCAATAATTATTACGGGCAGGAAATGAACCGCACCACCTACAACTTGGCGCGCATGAATATGATTTTGCACGGGGTGCATTATCGCAAATTTGATATTAAACAAGAGGATACACTCGAACGCCCACAACACGAGGGGCAAACCTTTGAGGCGATTGTCGCTAATCCGCCGTTTTCGGCTATTTGGTCCGCTAATCCGTTGTTTACCTCCGATGATAGATTTTCGCAATATGGCAAGCTCGCACCGAGCAGCAAAGCGGATTTTGCCTTTGTGCAACACATGATTCACCATTTGGCTGAAAATGGGACTATGGCGATTGTGTTACCGCATGGGGCTTTGTTTCGGGGTGGGGCAGAGCAGCATATTAGGCGGTATTTGATTGAAAACCGCAATTATTTGGATGCAGTTATTGGCTTGCCTGCCAATATTTTTTATGGTACGAGTATCCCGACCTGTATCATGGTTTTTCAAAAATGCCGTACACACCCGAATGATATTCTTTTTATAGATGCGAGTAATGATTTTGAAAAGGTCAAAACGCAGAATATACTGAGGGGGTCGGATATTGATAAAATCGTAACGACTTACCGCAACCGCACGGAGTTGGAGAAATACAGTAAAAAGGCTCTTTTATCGGATATAGAAGCCAATGACTACAACCTCAATATTCCGCGCTACGTGGATACTTTTGAAGCAGAGGACAGCATTGATATTGAAGCCATCGCCCTCAAAATCAAGGCTTTGGATACGGATATGGTTGAAACCGATAAAACCATTGCCGATTTTTGTAAACAACTCAATATTTCAACGCCTTTTTAAACATGGAAAATAGACAAAATAATACGCCTGTGCTTCGTTTTCCGTCTTTTACTGAGGGGGTAGATAATAGTTACAAAAAACACTCTTTTAAAGACATTTTCCTATTTTCAACAGGTAAAAACATTAAGCAAAATGAAGCATCACCTGAATTTGAAACTCCATGTGTAAGATATGGAGAATTATATCATATGTACAATGAGGTGATTAATAAAGTCATTAATAAAACAAACCTTGATAAATCTGAATTACTTTTTAGTCAGGGTGATGAAATTTTACTTCCTTCCGCAGGTGAAGACCCTATGGATATTGGGTCTGCATCAGCTCTAACAATTGAAAATGTAGCTATTGGAAGAACCATAAATATATTAAAACCATTAGAGGCTAATATTTATTCTCAAATCTATGTGGCATACTATATCAATCATAAATTAAAAAAAAGTATTGCTACTCTAGCTAAAGGTGTAAGTATCAGTAATGTGTATAATTCGGATTTAAAAACTTTAGAGATAATACTTCCCACACTCCCCGAGCAACAAAAAATAGCCGCCTTTTTTACGGCTATTGATAAAAAACTCAGTCATTTAAAAGAAAAGAAAACCCTTTTGGAGCAATACAAAAAAGGCGTGATGCAGCAACTCTTTTCACAGGAATTAAGGTTTAAAAATACTGAGGGGGGAGATTTTGAGGATTGGGAGGTGAAGAAGTTGGGGGAGGTTTTAACAGAGCATTTAGATAGAAACAAAGATGACAAATACAATGAGGTTTTTTCAGTAGCCAAACAGAAAGGTGTAATTAATCAAATTGAACATTTAGGTCGTTCTTTTTCAGCAAAAGAGATTACTCATTATAAAGTAATTTATCCTAACGATATTGTTTACACGAAAAGCCCCACTTCTGATTTTCCATTTGGCATTATTAAGCAGAATATGACAAATAGAATAGGTGTAGTTTCACCTTTGTATGGTGTATTTACACCTAAAACTCCTGCATTAGGTTTTATTTTACATAATTATTTTGCTTCTTGGATAAATGTGTATAATTATTTAAGTCCCTTAGTTCAAAAAGGTGCTAAAAATACGATGAACATTAATAATGATGATTTTTTAAATGGGGCAGAATTATTTTTACCAATGGATGAAAGAGAACAAACCCAAATCGCCCATTTTTTAAGTGCAATAGATAAAAAGATAGCGCAAGTGGCGCAACAGATAGCGGATACTGAGGGGTGGAAAAAAGGGTTATT
>JANMYC010000343.1:0-4669 GCA_031381715.1 Saprospiraceae bacterium | reverse complement strand
CTTTTTACTTAAATGGAAATGCAACGGAATTTTCAGCCATAGTAGGTGTTGATGATAAAGGGGTTAAAGATTTGGTGCATCATTTTTATGTCATTGGCGATAGACGCATCTTGTTTGAAAGCGGTGAGATGAAGCTCGGTGATGAACCGAAAAATGTGAAAGTCAATCTAAACGGCATCAAGCGACTGGGGCTTTTGGTCATAGTGGATACAAGAGCAACAACGGATTATACCAATTGGGCAAATGCACAGTTTGTGATGAAAGATGATTTTAAACCGCAAAATATCCCCAATTCGGACGAAAAATACATTCTGACACCCCCCTCAGTAAAAACGCCCAAAATCAATTCTGCAAAGTTGTTTGGCGCAACGCCCAACAATCCAGTGCTTTATACCATTGCCGCAACAGGTGAACGCCCCATGTCTTTTTTAGTAAAAAACTTACCCAAAGGGCTTTCTGTGGATGCAAAAACGGGTATTATTTCGGGTAAAATTGCTCAAAAAGGCACGTATTCCACCGTTTTAAAAGCTAAAAACAAATTTGGCGAAACCACAAAAGACCTTAAAATCGTTATTGGCGATACCATTGCCTTGACACCGCCGATTGGTTGGAACGGTTGGAATTCATGGGCAAGGGAAATTGACAGAGGAAAAGTTATTGCCTCTGCCGATGCAATGGTGAAAATGGGTTTGAACCAACACGGTTGGACGTACATCAATATTGATGATGCGTGGCAAGGACAACGTGGTGGGCAATTAAATGCGCTTCAACCGAATGAAAAATTTCCAAAATTCACTGAAATGGTGGATTATATTCATGGTTTGGGCTTGAAAGTGGGCGTTTATTCTACCCCTTGGATTACGAGTTATGCGGGTTATGCGGGAGCTTCGTCCAATTTTGAAAATGGGGGGTTTCCCGATTCTGTCAAAAACAATAAACGAGCGTTTCGCTATATCGGCAAATACAGATTTGAAACACAAGATGCCTTGCAAATGGCAGCGTGGGGCATTGATTATCTGAAATATGATTGGCGCATCGAAGTGCCTTCCGCAGAGCGTATGTCAAAGGCTTTAAAAGCATCGGGTCGGGATATTGTGTATAGTATTTCCAATTCTGCGCCGTTTTCCAATGCCCAAGATTGGGTGCATTTGACAAATACCTACCGCACTGGTCCCGATATTCGAGACAGTTGGTTAAGCCTTTACGTCTCCGCTTTTACCTTAGATAAATGGAGTCCTTATGGTGGACACGGGCATTGGCTCGACCCCGACATGATGATTTTGGGTAATGTCACCACGGGTTCTGATTTGCATCCCACGCGATTAACGCCCGATGAACAGTACAGCCATGTCAGTTTATTCAGCCTACTCGCTGCCCCTTTGCTTATCGGTTGCCCAATAGAACAATTGGACGCTTTTACCTTGAATTTATTGACAAATGATGAAGTTATTGAGATTAATCAAGATCCTTTGGGCAAATCCGCACGGTTAGTATCGGATGAAAATGGTGTTCAAATATGGGTAAAACCCTTAGAAGATGGTTCTTACGCCGTTGGTTTATTCAATGTTGGTGACTTTGGGAAAACACCTGAATCGTATTTCCGTTGGGGCGATGAAACGCCGAAACCTTTTATTTTTGATTTTAATAAAATGGGTTTGAAAGGTAATTTTAAATTACGCGATGTGTGGCGGCAAAAGGATTTAGGCACGTTTAAGGATGTGTTTAAAACAGATATTCGGCATCATGGGGTTGTGATGCTGCGAATTGTTAAAGATTAGATTTATTTTTACCCCCCTCAGTATAAAAGCCCATGCGACGTGTTTTGCATGGGCTTTTTACGTTTTTATACCCACTCAGTATTAATGACAGACCAATACTTTTTTAACCAAAGGTGGGGTAAAATCCTTTCTTTTTGTCCATCCCTTATACACCTATTTTACTTTACCCCCTCAGTATTTTCATTAAAATTAACGAAAGTAATACCATTATGACAATAAAATACTTGTTTCTGACCCTTGCAATAGTCTATTCTATTGCCTGTTTTGGGCAGAAAAGCACCATCATTTCCAATTCATCGCCTTATACTATCCCACAAATGCCCAATCCCGCAGCTCGAAAAGCTTCTATGGAGAGCGAATGGGCAGCTGTGCAAAAATCGCCGCCACAATTGGGTGTTAGAGACTGTTTTATGTTTTTATTAGATGCTTTGGATACCCAATTTTTAAAACCAGAAGAAGTCGAAGGACTATTAAAAAAGATGCTAACCCGCGTCATAACCGAGCCAAACGCACCCAGTTTTGGCAATATGTATTGGGGTTGGACGGAAACAAGCAATGATGTCGGCGATGGCAATAACGTCGAGTTTTGTGTACAATACGGTATTTTAATAAAACTACTGTTCGATGATAAGCTGTCGCCCGAAGCGAAAAAAACCTTAGATACGATATTCGAGTATGCCCTAAAAGGCATACGCCGTCAACCTGTCCGCATCAGTTACACGAATATTTATTTAATGAAAGTCTGGAATTTTGTGGCTTTGGGGCAGGCTTACAAGACCCCCTCAGTAATTGAGGAAGGACGAAAGACTTTCAATATCTGGCTCGATCACGTTGCGCGTTATGGCAATCGAGAGTATGACAGCCCGACTTACTGCGGCGTGGACTTAGAATCATTGCTTTTACTTTATACGTTTTCGACAGATTCGGACATTAAAGCAAAAGCTGCGGATGCGCTCAACTTTTCCTAAGCGATTTGTCGTCACATTACAACCCACGTGGCGGCTACCTTGCAGGCGCGCACAGTCGGGACTACAATCGGGTTTTCAGCCGTGATTTATTGGAAGAAAAATACTTTAATCCGTTGCTCGGAAGAGAAAATAACAATACGCATTTATTTCATCAAATCTGCTTTTCTGCCTTAAAAGAATTGGGTTTATCCACCCAACAAAAGGAATTGATGCAACGCAAAAACAGGTTTATTGTACAGCGTTGGGACAGTTTGGCGCACACGTATGCTTGTGATTTTGTCGGTAAAAAAGTGTCAATCGCCTCCACAAGTCAAGCGTATAGCCCGGATGACAAGCCTTTTGCGGTGTATTTGAGCAGTCCTAAAATTCCTGAAATGCCCAATATCGCCTACGTGGTGGAAGGACGAGACGACCATTATGGCACATGGGCTGCTGAAGGCAAAGGTGAAAAAATGAAACATTTGATGCCGCCCAATTATCCATCAAACGGCGGTTGGGGTAAAGCTCGACACTTGATGCCTTTTATGCAAGCAGCACAAAACAAAGGGGAGTTTGTAATGCTGGTTTCAGGTGAAAAAGACCATAATTGCATCAATGATTACCTCAATTCCACCATTATTTTACCCAATTATTTTGATGAAATATGGCTCGGTAAAAACAAGATACAAGCCCCGAATGTGGGCAATAAAGCTGTTTTTGATGAAACAAATACTTTTTTTGCGCGCTTTGAAGACGTGGCAATTGCTTTTCGTATATTGTGGGACAATGCCGAAAAAGGTGAAAAAATGAGCCTTTACAATGATGGTTTTAAATACAATTCGACGAGAGAAAAATTTCCATTAAAACACAATGAAACTCTGCGTTTGACCTTAAAACACCCCAACACGGGCAAAGCCAATATCGCTATGTGGTGGAAAGTGGAAGAAGGCATCAAGACCGAAGCGGACTTTTTAAAGTTTAGAAACACTGTATTAAAAGCACCGATAAGCCTCAATCAACAAAATGGAATAATTGATATTTCAGTTAAAACGTCGTCGGGTCAATTGGGCGTAAAAGCAGATATTTTAAATAAAAAACGTTTGGATTATTATAACCCAAAGCCCGTGCCGAAGGATTTTTTATTCAATGTGGACGGGGTAGAGGTGGGGCAGCCGATTATGGAGAAGTATAAGATTAAAAAATAGAATGAATTGTGATAAGTACCCCCTCAGTATAAACGCCTAAAATATGGCATAAATCATATATTTTCAGCTAAATTAAAAATCTAATTATGAAAAATTCAACGTACTTACTATTCCTATTTTTAACGGTATTGGGTTGTACAAATGCCGTTTCACAAACCGAAAAGGATATAAAAAACAAAAAAGTTATCAAAACCCTGATAATTGACGGGCAAAACAACCATGGCGAATGGCCCAAAATAACCTATATGATGAAGCAATATCTTGAAGAAACGGGTAAGTTTTCGGTAGATGTTAAGCGAACGCATTATACGTGGCAAGGGGCAGATTTGATTGAAAAATATAAAATCAAAGGGCTTGAAAACACAGTTGTTGTGAAAGAACCCAGAACGGATAGTAGTTTTCACCCCAATTTCTCAAAATATGATTTAGTTATCTGCAATTTTGGTTGGAAAGCTGCGCCGTGGCCTGCAGAAACGCAAGCAGATTTTGAAACATTTATTAAAAAAGGCGGTGGTTTAGTCGTTGTTCATGCAGCCGATAATTCGTTTCCAGAATGGCTTGCCTACAATAAAATGATTGGCATTGGCGGGTGGGGCGACCGTACTGAAAAAAATGGTCCTTACGTATATTACAATCAAGCGGGACAACTGACGCGAGATACGCAAGCTGGCAAGGCGGGCTCTCATGGCGCACAATCAGAGTTTTTGATAACGCTCCGCAATGACCAACATCCGATTAC
>JANMYC010000888.1:0-1676 GCA_031381715.1 Saprospiraceae bacterium | reverse complement strand
AGCTTCCGCCGCGCCCCAAGTACCGGGCGCGACGGGTAGCCAACCTACTCCAAATCCACTAGCCATGAATTTGTAAAAGCTCTTCATATTCTTTTTGAAGGTCTTCGTAGTACTCCAGACCCAAGTGAGTGATTAATTCTTCGCCCATCATAAAGCGCAATGTATTTTCTAATTTGCTCAATTGCTTGAAAATATCATTTTGTGCAGGTAAGCCTGGCGCAGTTTGGGGTGCTTTTACGTAAAAAGACAGCCATTCTTGAATACCCGACATGCCTGCGCGTTGCGCAAAATCAAGGAATAAAGCCAAATCCAAAACGATTGGCGCAGCCAGAATAGAGTCGCGGCAAAGGAAATTGATTTTAATCTGCATGCCGTAGCCTAACCAACCGAATATATCAATATTGTCCCAACTTTCTTTATTATCGCCATGAGGAGGGTAGTAGTTGATACGGATTTTATGGTATATTTCACCGTATAACTCAGGCTGCAATTTAGAATCAAAAATACCTTCCAAAACACTTCCTTTGGATACTTCTTTTGACTTGAAATTTTCGGGATCGTCCAATACAGCACCATCTCTATTACCTAAAATATTGGTCGAAAACCAGCCTTTCACACCCAATGCCCGCGCTTGTAAACCCGGGGCTACGATGGTTTTCATTAAGGTTTGACCCGTTTTGAAATCCTTACCAGCAATAGCAGTTTTGGTTAAATATGACAATTCGAGTATTGCAGGAATATCGCACGTCAAGTTAGGTGCACCATTAGCGAACGGAATACCCATTTTCAGCGCCGCATACACATAAACCATGCTCGGTGCAATATTCTCATCGTTATTGCGCAAACCTTCCTCGAAGGCTTCCAACGTCTGATGCACTGAAGATGCCTCAATGTAGGCTTCCGTAGAAGCACACCACACAATTACGAGCCTATCACAATCGTTTTCTTCCTTAAAACGGCGCATATCTTCCATGAGTTGCTCCGCTAAGTCCATTTTTGTAGCGCCTGTTTTGATATGTTGACCATCCAAATTACGGACGAATCTTTTATCAAAAACCGCAGTCATGGGCTTTATTTTTTGTAAATCTTCTTTCAAAGACTCTACTAAATAACGGTCGAGCACTTTTGCTTCTAAAGCAGCTTCATAGACATTATCGCCATACACATCCCAACCACCAAAAACGATGTCGTTTAAGTTAGTGAGTGGCACAAAATCTTTAATTTTGGGGTTGCGCTCTTCGGTGCGTTTTCCCAATCTAATATTGCCCATTTGGGTCAATGAACCGATTGGTAAAGCCATACCTTTGCGCGACGCGATTACGCCCGCGATAAAAGTGGTAGCCACAGCCCCCATGCCTGGCGTTAGAATGCCTAATTTTCCCGTAGCAGGTTGTATTTTTATTTTTTTTGACATTGGTGATTTCGAATTTAAAATATACGAAATAGGTTTATTTAAAATTTTATAATAGTTTTTTACAGCCAACCCTGATTTTTATACCATTTTACTGCTTCTTCCATCCCCGAATAGAGGTCATACTGAGGGGTGAATTTTAAATCAGTAAAAGTTTCTTTCATGTCGCACACCCAACTTTCTGCCATCAATTCATTCAATTTGTTTCGATTCAGCATAGTAGGCGTTTTTCTTAAATCACCCACTTTTTCTTTGAGCCATTTAC
>JANMYC010000310.1:0-2160 GCA_031381715.1 Saprospiraceae bacterium | reverse complement strand
TTTTTTACTTTTTCACGCTTTGTACCCCACTGTGGATTCGCCCAAGCCACGACAAGCAGAAACAAAGCCACCATCAAAATAACAAATTTCAACGGGTGTTTGAGCATTGAAACCTGCGGCATGAGTCGGCGCACCAAATCTGATTCACCAAATCGCAATAAAGCCTTAGCTCGAGCTCGTCGAGTCAAGTAAAAAAACACCGCCAATACAGGAATCAGCAACAGTGCATATAAATATGTAGGATGTTCAAAACGAAACATTTCTTTATGTGCTTAGTGCTTGGTTGTTAGTGCTTGGCTCTCTAAGCACCAAGCACAAACAACTAAGCACCATATTAAGGTATTGTTCTAAAAATAGTGTACCGTAAAAGCAACTCTAAAACCAACAAAACCAATCCTATCATCGCAAAAATGGTGAATGATTCACTGCGTCTTTTTATAGTCGTGACGTCAATTTTGGATTTTTCAAGGCGGTCAATTTCAGCGTATATTTGCTCTAATTCTTTACCATTTGTTGCTCGGTAGTATTTTCCGCCCGTGGTTTGAGCAATATTTTGAAGCAATGGTTCATCAATTTCAACGGGAACCATTCCGAAAACATATTTGCCATCACTCCGACGACCCACTGGCGACATTGCCTCGCCCGTAGAACCTACGCCAATTGTATAGACTTTTATGCCTAAGGTTTTAGCCAATTCCATGGCATCTTCGGGCTTAAAATAACCTGCATTATTGACACCATCGGTCATCAAAATAATAATTTTAGATTTGGCAGGGCTTTCTTTCATGCGATTCACCGCCGTTGCCAAGCCCATTCCGATGGCTGTACCATCTTGTAAAAAACCACATTTCAAATTGCCAATAAACTCTTGTACCACTTTATGGTCGGTCGTCAAAGGGCATTGCGTGAAAGCTTCACCACTAAAAACGACCAATCCAATACGGTCGAATTCCCTCTTTTCAACAAAATCAGCGGCTACTTTTTTAGCGACTTCCAAGCGGTCGGGGTCAAAGTCTTGAGCCAACATACTGCTCGAAAGGTCAAGCGTCAAAGTTATATCAATCCCATCTGCCTGTACGTCATCCTCTTTCAAAAGGGCTTGCGGGCGAGCCATGGCTATGATTAAAACTATAAAAGCTAGCCCCCTCAGTATCGGTAGCAAAACCCGCATCCTTCCACGCCACGACGAGTTGCCCGTAAACATGGTCAAGTTCGACATGGTTATCGGGGCGTAGTGCGTTTTGTATTTGCCCTTATACCACCACGCTATCAATGGCAGCAACAAAAGCAAAGGCAAAAACTCAGGATTCGCAAATTCTATATTTTTAAACATATATTTTAGACGTTAGACAATAGATGTTGAGATTTAAGACTGTACTAATACTTTTCAGAACACCTAATTTTAACCCATTCTTGATCCTCTAAACTTTATTCTCATTACTTCCCGCAATATCAATTGGCTTTGGCTTGGTCACTTCCACAACTTCAGCAGCATAATACCAAAATTTATCATGCACACTATCTGGCGGTGTGACTTTTGCAAATTTCACCAAATCGGCTGTTTGTAGCAAATCTTGCACATTTTCAAGCAAATTATCCGATAACTGGCGTTTGGATAAAATACCCATTAATTCATCGGTGGTACTTTCGAGCGCAGGGATATTCAATTGCTTCTCAAGATACTCCCTCAGTATATAACTCAATTCGGAGTAATATTCCTTGATTTCACCATTTTGCCACAGGTTTTTATTTTTTAAAATGGCTAATTTTTCAATGGCGACAATATACGGTGGCTGAATAATAACCCGTTGTAGAACATTTCTTTCGGGCTGTTTTTTCAATTTATTATATAGAAACCAACCTGCTGCGCCTAATAAAATAACAGCTCCAACAATCATTAAAATGGGTAAAACATCGTCCACAAATGTCCATTCTTCTTTTATAATATCTTTAATGGGCTCTAATTCCATGGCTTTATCCCAGTCTTTAGGATTTTTAACAGTTAAAAGCACAGGATTTGATTGAAAATTTTGAACTTCACCATTCGGAAATTGAATAGTAAAAGTCAATTGCGGTATTTTATAAAGTCCCGTGTCCCACACCGTAAAAATTATATCTCGATAATAATTGACCCTTCCATTTTCCCATTTTCCTTTATTA
>JANMYC010000303.1:0-2846 GCA_031381715.1 Saprospiraceae bacterium | reverse complement strand
ATTCGTACCTATTAAAATGGCTAAACCTGATAAAATTAAGCCCGCCATGCCTACCGAACGACGCCCCCATTTCAATCCCCATTTTTTAACCAAATAATCGCTCGCAAAGCCACCAATAAAACAGCCGACTATACCCATAATAAACGGTAAAGAAATCATATATGTCAATTGATCCTTCGGAATGCCCCGCCCTTTACTCAGGTACTTGGGCAACCACGACATATAAAAATAAGCACCATATAATAGACAGTAGTACATACCACACAAAGCCCATAAATTCGGATTTTTTACGATTGTTTTCCACGATAAAGAGCCGTGAGAAGCAGATTTTACGGAACGACTTGCCTCAATCAATTTCACTTCTTCGGGGTCAATATTAGGCATATCGCGCGGTTCGTCTCGGAAAAAGTATGCCCAACCTGTTGCCCAAACGATTCCAATCATGCCAAAAATGTAAAAAACTGCTCGCCAATTGTAGGCACTTGCAATCGGTAAAATCAGCAAAGGCGCTAATGCCCCACCCATGCGGCTACACATCCATACAATGGATTGAGCTCGTCCCTTTTCACTCGTGGGAAACCATCGTGAAATAGCCACCGTGGCGTTGGGATATGCCCCCGATTCGCCCGCCCCAAAGAGCAAACGAGTGACAAATAACATTAAAAAAGAAGTAGCAAATCCCGTTAAAATTGTAAAAATTGACCACACAATAACTATCCGAAATAATGTTTTTTTAGGCCCAAATTTATCACCTAACCAACCCGTTGGAATGTCAAATGCCCCGTAAGCAAAGGTAAAAGCAAAGAGAATCCATCCAAATTGGGTATCAGTCAAACCCAAATCTTTAGTGACGGAATCACCAGTAATTGCCATTGATTGGCGGTCGAGATAAGTAATTATGGAAAATATGCCGAGAACGGCAAGTACTTGGTAACGTTTATTCATTTTGTTTTGCTTTAAAAAATATTGACTTTTATAAAGGATACCCCTTAGTATAAATGATGTTTTAGGAATGAAAATTTAATAAACTTACATTCTTTTGAATTTTAAATAGTGTATAACTTCAAGTTTGCCCCCATA
This sequence comes from Saprospiraceae bacterium, assembly GCA_031381715.1. Classification (GTDB taxonomy): domain Bacteria; phylum Bacteroidota; class Bacteroidia; order Chitinophagales; family Saprospiraceae; genus JAAFJT01. The sequence continues at coordinate 1,766 of JANMYC010000303.1, read as the reverse complement.
CCCCCGATGGGGGATTATACCTCAAAAAGGTGATAATTTTGCACTTTTCTTAATTTAATCCCCCTTCGGGGGTATGGGGGCAAATTTGAAAATTGGATATTATTAATTTTAGCTGCTTGCCGAGAATGTAAATTTATTTATCTCTAATTCCTTAAGTGTTTTCTATACTATTTTCTTTATTGGCTTTTGATTTCAATCTTATAGTTAAAATGAGGCTTAAAAAAATGATAATTATGCCGATAAAACTTAAAAATGTGTATGTTTCACCGAAAATAAAAAAGCCAATAACAATGGCATAAGCTGCTTCTAAATACTTGAATTGCGCTAAAAAATTGGCATCGTCTTTTTCTTGAAAAGCCTTAGTCATGTAGATTTGAGCAACAAAACCTGAGAAGCCAACGCCGAGAAATACCAAACTATCATTCAAATCAGGAGTAACCCAATAATGAATCATAAAAATTCCCGAAATTAGACTGGCAATAACCATGAAATAAAAAACCACCACGTAAGGGTGATCATCATCGCCAATTTGTCGAAGAATAATGTACAACCAACCTCCAGAAATTGCCGAAATCAATCCAATGCCCAAATCCGTCAAAGCTACCCGATTGTCAAAGCCTTTTAAGAGCATTACGCCAGCAAAAGCCATAAAAATATAGAGCCATTGAAGCGGTTTTATCTTTTCTTTTAACATCCAACCCGCCAGTAAAGCGGTAAAAACGGGTGATAAATATTTAATCGTTACGGAAGTTCCCAAAGGCATTCGTGGCAAAATGTAGAAAAAGGAAAACATAGAAATAGAGCCCATAATGCTGCGTACAAATATCAATCTCACATTTTTAATGGCAAAAGTGATGTGATTTTTAAGCATGAAAAACAAGCAAAAAATGGCTGTAATGAAAGAGCGAAAAAAAGTTTGTTCAATTGTCGGAATACGCCCTTGAGGCAGATATTTTATTAACCCTTGCATGGCGGTAAAACAAAAAGTGCTGATGAGCATAAACTTCATCCCCTCAGTAAAAACGGCTTTTTTCATACTATTTTGTTTAAAAATGACACATCGCTCGGACTATGGTAAGATTCTAAACTATCGATGTTAAAATAAGGGATAAAGTCTAGAAAACATTTCCAGCACTATTTTTCCGCAATATTGCTCGATGAAATTTTTTTAATGCCGATAAATACATTTTATCCCAATAAGTATCATAAATAGACTTGAAAGCCGAGACTCTACCATGGCTCATATCTATCAATAATTCTTTATCAGAAAGTCCTTATGAAGACATAAATAGGCGTTTTAAGAAAATAACGAATTTTTAATTTAAAAATGCAAGATTACAATACTACAATAGTTTTCGATAATTCAAGCTCAAAATTTTTAATAAAATATGTGCTCTTAAAGAATTAATCCTCCGATTAATTTAAAAATGCACTTTAATAGAAAAGTATAAAACATTGATTTTAAGTATATTATGTGCCGATTCCTGATAGCTTAGTTAACCGCGCTCAATTTTTAAAAAACAAATAATTCGACCCCCCTCAGTATTTTATTGCATAATTAGCCACAGAACTTGTCTCCAAAGCCTAAACTGTTGGGAGGTAAAATTTTAAATAATCAAATTCACTAATTTAAAATATGTTTTGTCACGATTATTGCATAGGTAGGTCATAAACCATGATTTAACTTATTTGTGAAGAAACTCATCATCATATCCACGGTATTGCTACTGATTTTTAGCAATCTATCTTGCACCCTTGCACAGGCA
>JANMYC010000243.1:0-8362 GCA_031381715.1 Saprospiraceae bacterium | reverse complement strand
GACATCCGAAATAACAACCGCATTTGTTTTCGTCAACTCTTGAATTTTTTTAACAGCGTATTGAACTTGGGGACTTTTGGACGTAATATCCAAACTAATGGTAACTACAGGATTAGTGAACGAAAACAAAAATAGTGTCACTATTAAACCGAGTAGTGGCTTTAAACATTGTTTTTTTTTCATTTTTTATATTATATTTTTAATTTATTTTAAGAAAAGACTATTTACCGTTGATTTTTTAACCAATTCAGCTCATCTCTGACTTGTTTTTATATTAGCGACCAATGAAAATTAAAGGAAAGGCTTTTGATACTGAGGAGGTGGTCGAAATGTCCGAAATATTTGTTTTTTACGAAATGCTGTCGTGTGGCAATTTTTATGGTCAAAATACTGAGGGGGCCTTTTTATTTCATTTAGAAAATTGGTACTCAATTTTTTTTCTCACTTTATCAAAGTCAGAACCTTGTTTTAACTTGAAAACTATCGAAGTGTGCGCTTTAAGTTTAACATCAATTGAGTTATTTTTAACAGTGTAAACGGGTGTTTCGATGCTATTTACAGCTTGAATATTCGCAGTTGGGATATTTGAAAGATTAATCCCTAATTCCTTCTCATTCCAATTGAACAGTGCCAAGTAAATACCCTCCTTGTTTTTTCCTAACATGATACTAAACGCATCGTCTTTGTTATTGGCTTTGTCCCACAAATCAATCGGAATGTAGCGTTCGCAGGTTTCTAATTCAAAGGCATTTTTTACCAGTTCTTTGCGTTCGGGTCTTAATGTGTTTAGATTGTCGCTCGAAAATTTACTTCCACCGAAAAGAGCCACGTAATCTGCCCACATTTTTGCTTCGTTGCGTGTAATGGTGCCACCAAATTTATTTTTCCACGCCCTTTCCAACTCTTCATCATCTTTATTGCGTACAATTAAGTAATCGGCATCAGTTTGTACTACCGCCTTATGCAAATAAAAATTGCCACCATTCATAAGGCAACGGGTGGTATAGGATTCGAAGTTCGGGAAAATATCTCCACCAGTACGCAAGCCATCCACAATGCCCAAAGTGCCGCCAAAAACGGCTGAACAACCTAAGAAATAAGCACTGTCAATACCTTCACGCATAGCTTTCAATCCAGCACGAATACGCTCAAAACTGGTCATTGTGGGGTCGAAAGCTTGAATTCCTGTTAAGCCATTGTCCTTATAATACCTTAAAACCTCTTCGTTTACACCGTACCGAATAAAATCTACCTTAAAATATTGATAACCCCATTCTTCACGCATGGTTTTAAGTACATTTTTAATGTATGCGCACGTTGCTGGATTTGAGAAATCGAACAAAGTTGTTTTATTAGTAATTGAATCATTCGGATAGGTTTCGCCATTTTGGTCTTTTAAAAAGTACTCGGGATGTGCTTTATATATCTCTGATTCTTTATCTCCTCTAAACCCATCAATATGAATACCGGGCGTGTAACCATAGCTTTTAATCATGTTCGCAATGCCTTTCATACCGCCGTTAATAGTAGGTTTTGTGCTCAAATAATCGCCTCTTTTAGTCCACCAACCACCATCTACTTGGATGATATTAGCATTGATATCCATCTCTTTCAGAAGCTTTGTGTTCAATTCAATCTCCTTATCGGTAAAATTACCTCCGTAATAGTCCCAAGTTGACCAACCTTTGAATGGTATAATATTTTTGGGTACTATGTTATGGTATTTGGCAATTTGTTCGCCATACGCATAGAGCATATCTTGCCAATCGGTTCCTGTCTCAATAATAAATCTTTCAAAATTGATGGTTTCGCCAGGTTTAATTGGTTTATTTTCACCTTGTGCAGCTATGCTAATTCCTTTCGATTTGGAATGTGAAATTTTTGCTTGGAATATTTCCCAAGTTAATATACCAACCTTGTACAACTGATTTTTATTGGCTTTCGCTAATAAAACAGTTTCAGTAGTGGTGTTGCTATCGCCATAGCCGCGTTGCTGAATAAAACTACGACCCATGCACGAGCCACCGTACAAAAATTTGGCACTCTCGCTAAATGAAGGTGTATTGTTTATTTTAACTAAAATATCTTTTACCAATTCAGTCTGTGTACCTGAATTTGTGAGTTGTATCGAAATGAGATTGGCACTTTTTGTCCATTTCCCCACTTTATAGCTGAATTTTATTGTATTCCTATTCGATACCGTGGTGATTGTGACATTCACAAAATCGTTTGCTTTGCTGAGTCCCGTTAGAAGAAACATAAACGAAAACGTGATGATAAAGATTTTTGATTTCATATTTTTGAAATTTTTATTTCTCTCATTTTTATGCCTTTTTTTCAATAAAAATCAAAGAAAAGGCTGTTGATACTGAGGGGGTGTTTCACCCCACTACTTATTAAAAACAGATTATATCTATTTCTTTCTATTAGGCTGATTATTTATTTATCTTTTTATTCACATACAGGAATTCCAACACCACCAAGGTCGTTATAATCTTTCAATTGCCATTTATCAGCATAATGCCAGTCAGGTACAATATCTACTGTTCTAAATTTGTTTCCTTTGAACAGGGCATCCATAGCGTTTACATACTTCATCCACCAACAGTATGCTTTACCCATCGCTTCTATCGCATTAGGGTTTTGGCTGGCTTTTTTATAAGTAGCTGCTTTTATTTTGTGTGCAAAATGAATGGTTAAATAAGACAACTGCTTGATATTGTTGAGCTTTACTTCCAAGCCTTTATCTCCCTGACTGCTTATGCCATCAATTAGTTTTAATGCACTTAGACCATCTGCTTCCATTTCGTCGGCAAGTTGGTAAGTAGATTTGGCAGTGCCACAAGTACCAGCCGCAGAGCTTGAAATGCTGCATAAATTTGATGATGAATTTCTGGCGATTTTTGTTTCAATAAAGTCATCAAGAAATCTAAACGCGCCTCTATTTTGGGGATATGTTGAAGATTCGGCATACCAATGTGCGTCCAAACCCCAACTCCCTTGCGTAAGTTCTTGCACTTTTGGCAACTGACGAGAAGCAAGTGCCCAAGCTGTAAACATCGTTTCTGAAGATATTTGTGGAAAACGCAGTGCCATTTGTTTTTTAAATACAGCATCGGAAATGTTTTTATTGTAAGCTGTGCGTCCCCACAACATTTGAATGTACCAGTTTCGCTGAATTTCGAGTTGCCCGTTCATGGTCGAATCTTTACACCAATAGGTTCGTGTAGGCATATAAATATCCGAACCAATATTAAAACTATTGACGGTATTTCGGTAAGGAATATTTTTGAGATAGGCGCGTACAAATTCAGGGTCGCCCATATCCATAAAGAAATAATCATCATTACGCAAAGTCAACCATGTTTTCTGACCTGCCTTGGCTCCATCAGCTAAATCTGAATCATACCATTTGGGCGTGAGTGTCGAATACATGTGAGCATTGGCATATTTAACCTCATAATCGAACTTGAAATTTGGCAATTTTGTCAGTGGTTCCCAATCTTTATAAACGCTTGTTAAGGCAGTGCCCAGACCACGATGAAGCATTGTAAACTTCCTGTCTGGATTTGCAAGAGCATAGTCGTAGGCAGCTTTTCCGTATGCTTTCCAAGTCCATGCAGGTCTATCATTTTTTGGCAATTTCATATTATCGCCAGCACTAATACCAAAACCATCCAATTCGGGGTAGGTTTCAAGCAATGCTTTCATGCTTTTACTTAGATAATCCTGTGTAATTGGATTGTCTTCTTTTTCAGTTATTACACCTGGATACATATCTTCGGCATATTCGGCACAGACATTCCAACAGAAGAAATAAAACGAAAAACCACGGTTGTGAGCGTAAGTCATTACCTGACGCCAAAACGCAATCCTTTTTTCCAACGTCAAGGTAGGGTCAGCATAACCAAAGAAACCTTCGATACTTGGTAAACAGGCTTTTTCGTAACCAGAAACTTTGACCAACGCTGGAAATGGATGATGCACCCACACCGACAAGACATTGTAACGATTGCGCGCCTGTTGATCGAACCATGTTTCCCAAAATTTCATATCCCAAACATTCTTTACAGCATATTGGGTAGAAGTATTATTTGTATGACCAGAGTAAGTAGGTATTCTTCTATCCATTGGCAGATTAAGCTTAACGCCCCTTTGCTTAAAATCGGGCGTAACTGTCTCGTCGTAAGTTCCTCCAAAACCATCATAGGTAATATTTTCGGCAATTTGCAGACCGCCATACATAGCGCCATTCACATCGCCCCCAAACACCCAATACGAAGTTTGCGGTTTTGCAATTGTAAGTAAGCTATATGCTTGTTCGCCCAATCCAGAAGGAACGGTTATATTATTAACCGCCAAAAGTTCTGAGGTGACTTTATTGTTTGCCAAAGTAATGACTACCTTTTTGTTGGCATAGTTCTCCTTGAGTGAAGCAAGTGGTAGCATTTCTACCGTATAGCCTTTCGCCACTAACGCTTTTTGAACGTCAATAGCTGAAAATTTAATTTGCTCAACTGTTTTGTCATAAAATACGCCTACTTTTTCTGCAAAAGCACTTACAGGAATGGTGAAAGCTATTAACAACAATACACCAAATCGCAGGCATATTTTTCTATTAAGATTAATCATTGCTTTATTTTTAAGTAGTTCAACTGAAATAATCGACATTTTACTGAGGGGTCTAAAATATTGATTATCAAGGTTTTCAATTCTTCTTACTCACAAGCACAACCCAATCCTTATTTGCTTCGGAGGGCGCATCTTTTAATTCTAAAATTTTACCCGCATTGACACTTTTTACCGCGTTTGTTTTAAGTGAGCCACCATTTCTGGGGTCAAACCAACTGATAGTGTATTCTCCACTTTGATTTTCAAGATTGAGGGTTCCCATTCCTTTTCTTAGAAAAACAACATAAATTTTACCAGGATTAGCCAAGCAATAATCCCCTTTTTGAACCAGATTGTCGTGATTTTCGGTCTCTGTTATGGGTATATTATTACCTTCAAAAAGATCATAGAGGTGTTTGCACTGATTCCAAAACAAGTCACGGCTGCGATAGTCCTCACAGGTTAAATCAGAATGTGGATGCTTATAACCAAAGTAAAACTCACAGCCCCAACTACCTGCCATGTATGCACCCCAAAGCCCATTTATTCGGGCATTGTCATGTTTAGGATCTTCTGTATCTGTAAGAAGACCGTCTCCTGCCCCACCCGATTCATCTACGGCTACTGCCCATTGTTTACCTGCCTTTTTCGAGGCATTTATCCATTTCAAGGCATTTTGGTGAACAGGGCTATAATCTTCTTTACCCACTTGTACTGACACACCCGTGTATTTACTGTTTAATTCCAGAATATCGTCAAACGCAGGCGGATTGTGAAGAACAATGTGGTGCTTGTAAGGATCATTTTGATGAAAGTATTCAGCCGCCGCCAATCTTTGTACCGTATTCATCGGCGGTGTTTCGTGGTCTTTTGCCCAATCGCCTGATTCTTCACCCATGTTCCAGTTAAGAGATAGATGATGTCCAAAACGTGCCATCATTTCACGATAATAGAGTTTTGTATAAGCACCAATAGCCCCATTGTCAAGCAAACCTTGACTTTCTTGTTCTACGAGTTTGAAATGAAGGAACATACCTTTTGTATCGGCATAGTTGAAAAGTACCTCCCACTGATCCAATTTTGAACAATCGTAACGGTCATGCGTATTGTAGTCAATAAAAGGAAAAGAATTTTGGTCGTCGCCACCTATATTCATGGTTATAAATGAAAAAACATTCATGCCTTTTGAAGCTAAATAATTAACCACACCAATAATAGCTTTGCCTTTTCCATTTTTCCAAGTTGGGTCGCCTTCTTTCCAATCTTTTAGGTGAGGTTCCCACGTTTTTACAAAATTGTCTTTATGACCATCTTTGTGAAATGTACCATCAAAATCAGCATAAGATAGGAAGTTTTCGGGGGAATCAGGTCCCAATTTTATCACGGGTTTGCCCGTTTCGGCATATTTTAAATAGCGCGTTCCATCGTACTGCAAAAGACCTTTTCCTCTATTATCAAGACCTGTTTTGTCGCTTTTTGTCACCTCAAAACTGCCTTCTACACCATCCATAAAACCAGCACTTTCACCTGCATTTTGGCGTTCACTAACCGCCAACCAGTTGCCTTTTCTGAAATCAACTTTATATGTCCAAGTACCCATTTTGTCGGGGGCTAAATGAACGCGCCATTTATTGCCCGATGTTGCAGAACTTTCATCGGCTTTGCCATCAGCCGCAAAATAGCCGGGCACTTTTAATGTTTTACCAGATTCTTTGTGCGTAAAAACGACATTGAAACGATAATTCATAAAGGGATTTAATTTGTCCGTTTCAGAGGTTTCAGCCCCATCGAAAGTGAGCGTGATTTTGTGCCATTTTTTCAACTCTCCTGCGATAGCAACCTGCCCACTTTTGTTAATTGAAGAGCTTGCGTTTTGAGCAACTATACTGTTTACAGATAGTAACATGACGAGTATCGAACCGATTTGGTAGCTTTGCTTAAAAAAGTGTAACATATTGATTTTGATATGATTTTAAGATGAAATAGACTAAAAATAAAAAGGCTTCTCTTTGACAGCATTTCATAAAATATGAAAATGTTAAGTCAAAGAAAAGCCTTTTGATACTGAGGGGGGTGTCGGATTGTCCGAAATATTTGTTTTCAAATGAAAATTGCTTTAAACACACTGAAAATGTGGGGAAACCCTTTTTTATCTCAAAAATACTGAGGGGGGGTATTTTTGAATTTTTCAAGCGGAAATTGCTGTCTATTTTTCCAATGGCAGTTTTTGCAATTCTTCAATCGTCCAAGATTCTGTTCGCTTGGCGTGTTCTTCTCTAAGTTTTTTAACATCAGCGACTTGAACGACAGCGGATTGTCGGATTTTATCTTTTCCTTTTCCATCGCCAAATCTTATTACGGGGCCCACAAATTCGTAGCGGATATAACTCACGATAGAGGCGACCCATTCATCTGAATTGTCGTTCATGGCAACCATCACACTTGGATATTTTTTACCTTCGATGGGACCTTCCAAACCGTGTAATAGGATTCTGATTGCGGTTGCTTTATCGGCTTCAATCGTCTTCGCACCACGTAAAGGGGGAGCGGCTTTGGTTGGCAATCCTTTACCATCGGGTCCATGACAAGCGACACAAAGTGATTTGTAGATGTCGCCACCCGCCAAAATCAATTTTCTGTCAGAAGGACTGAACTCTGCCAATGTTGCCCCATACACTTTGGCATCTTCATTTTTATCAATGCTCTTTTTTACGCCACTAAACATCTTATTATCAGCGTTTTGTGTTAAAATATCTTGCACAATTTTCTTCGCTGATGCGCTTTTGTTTGAGCCTAATGACAATAAAATTTGGGTTTTTACTTCATAATTCTCATCGTTTATGAGTTTGCCTACTTGGGCAATCATCTCTTCGTCATTTTGTTTCAAGAAGATTTCTGAAATCCAAATAGCCGTTTTTCTCACTTGTGGGTCAGTGTCCGAAAGTGCGGTTAAGATTGTTTTTTTATCAATGGCGTTCAAGCCTTCAAGTGTCCACAAAGCATGAATTTTACCCAATGAAGATGTGCCAGTTGTGCCAGAAACCATCGTTTTTAGCGCCGCAACGACTGATTTATCGCCTAAAATGACGAGTTGTTTTTGGGCATTGTCTCGCCACCAACCGTTGGGATGGTCTAAATAAGGCAATAGCGTTTTAGCGGGTACGTCTAACATTTTGGGTTGAACGTCTCGTTTGAAATCATCGTGAACCAATCGCCAGATTCTGCCTCTTTGATTGACCTTAGCCAATCCGAGACTATCAATTTTTTTTCTAAGAAACGTTCCTTTTTTTGTCCAATTCGATTCTTGGATGATACCTCTTGCCATATCAACAATGTAGAGACAACCATCAGGTCCCGTATAATTCGTAATAGGTCTGAAAAAGAAATCCGTGCTGGCAATAAATTCCTTATTATCGTAGGCGTTTTTTAATTGCGTTTTGCCTTGATTATTGGTGACTTTGGCGCGGCGAACGATGCGGGAAACGGGTTCGTTGACAAGATAGTCGCCCACCAAATCCTTGGGTAGTTGGTCGCCCCTAAAAATGACTTGACCACTCGGTGCTGTAAAGTGATTTAACGTACTATCGGGACGCAAACGGTCTAAGCCACCTTGTACATCTGGCGTAGCAATAACAGACCAAATTCTGTTGAATTCTGTTTGGTCAAAGGCATCTGGAAAATCCAATGACCCATATTTTGGATTGATTTGAAAATGAAGCGCAGGGTTTTCTCCACCTGCACGGCTAAAAAA
>JANMYC010000211.1:0-7607 GCA_031381715.1 Saprospiraceae bacterium | reverse complement strand
CTCATCAATATAGGTATTGCGTTCCCGTTTAGTTTCATTCAGTTTATCCGCAATATCATCGTATTCTTCGCGGTGGGTAATTTTTAAACATAAATCCAAGAACTCAGAACGGAAATTGTATAAACCCAAACGATGCGCTAATGGCGCATAAATAAACTCCGTTTCAGCCGCTATTTTGAGTTGTTTATGATGTGGCATTGAGCCGAGCGTTCGCATATTGTGCAAGCGGTCAGCCATTTTAATGAGCACAATGCGCACATCATCTACGAGTGTTCCGAGTATTTTCTTGAAATTTTCAGCTTGAGGGCTTTCTGAATTATCGTTGGCATCCAATTTTGTTAAACCATCAACTATTGTAGCAATTTTTTTACCGAATTGTGTTTCAACTTCAGCTAAGGTAACTTCGGTATCTTCAACCACATCATGCAATAAGGCGGCTATTACAGCCGTAGGACCCAAACCAATCTCTTCGGCACAAATCCGAGCAACCTCAATTGGGTGTAAAATATACGGCTCACCGCTCTTACGCCGCTGTTGACTGTGGGCATCCACTGCCATTTCATACGCTCGACGGATATTTTTACTATCCTCGATGGTGACAGGCGTTTTGATAGACTTGAGCAATAGGCGATAGGCTCTCTGGATGACAAGGCTATCGGACTCTTCGTAAGATATGAGCGATTCTGGCATAGTGAACAATTAAGAGATATGAGTAGGATTATGATGTACTTAAAGATAACGTTTTAATGCGTTCATTAGTTCCTTTTAAAAAATAAAAAACTTTCTCATACAAATATAATAAAAATATTTGATTTTTATTTTTAAAAATAACCTATTTATGTTATAAATTTTAAAGAATCACAGAATGACAAAGGGCTGCTTTTGAATGAGCAGCCCTTTGTTTTTATTGAACAATTTTTTCATCCTTTCGCGGTGGTTTCTGGGTTTCAGCAGCTAATTCGTTGCATTTTACCACTGTTACCGTTATCACGTTGGATACGGCAGCACCTTTGCAGGGCTCTTCTTTTTTATTTTTTGCGTATTGAATCATCTTTACAAAATCTAATCTGAGTATTGGATAAGGCTCCGCTGAAAGAGTTGTCGAATGGCTAAATACTATTGCGAATGCGCACAAGGTTAATATTCTTTTCATGTTTGCTCATAGAAATTAATGGATACACAATGTTTGTTTTAAAATCATCGGTCATTACAAATATAAACATTCTTTCTAAAAATATCAACTGAAATCGTGATAAAATGTAGGAAAAGGTACATTTTACCCTTATTCAAGTAGGCCGAAATATTAAATGATGCCTCCTCAGTAAGTGGGTTTATTTTAGCTCAACTACTTCTTATTATGGCACTTTTATCATGCTTCCGCAGCTTTTTGTTTCATCTGAGAGGCTAACTCTTCACCCAAATATTTTTCAATTACATTATGAACGGCGTAGATAACAGGTGTCATTAATAATGCTACTGAAAATTTATAAATGTAACTTCCTGCGCACACTGTCAATAATTGATGAATGGGCCAAGGGTCACCATTCCCTTTCACGAACATCGGGTAAAAGTAAAAAGCAATGGAAGTCACCACAAATGTATCCACCAACTGTGAAAAAAGGGTGCTGCCTGTAGAGCGCAACCACAATTGCTTCTCGCCAGTCTTTCTTTTAATATAATGAAAAATGGTCACATCCATTATTTGGGATAAAATAAAAGCCGATAATGATCCCAAAATAATACCTAAACCTTGCCCGAAAACACCCGAAAAAGAGGCATTGATATCCGCAACTCCGCGGGCTTGTTGGCTTGAAGGCCACCAATCGGCAGGACTGAGGTTAATGGCAGTAGATAGCATAAAAAATGCATAGGCTATCAAACCTGCACAGAGCCATGATAGAAATTTTACGCCTCGCTGCCCATAATATTCATTGATGATATCCGTCATGATAAAAACTACGGGCCAAAGCAGTACACCCGCCGTGAGGTCGAAATTCCACTTTCCGCCCAGAAGCTGCCAACTGACGGGTTGGAAACCAAATGTGCGCTCCAATGAAAATATTTTAACGCCCATAAACTCCGCAATAAGGGCATTAGCGATGAAAAAACCGCCTAAAATTATGAAAAGGCGAACACCTTTATTTTTTAGAATATCTTGTATTTCACGAAGGGAGTAACTTACCTTTTCAGTGGGTGTAGCCATAAATGTTGTCTTTTTTAGATTAAAATAAAATGTAAAATATAGTAAATCTCATTTTTAAATTTCGTAAAACTAACATTTTTTTTAAAAAAGTGTTGCGTTTATCATTGAAAAGTGCTTTTGTACTGAGGGGTGGCATTTTTTTAATATTTTCACTCTATTTTGGGGAACTCAAAACCTCTACCTTTAAATCTTGTTGTATATTTGCACTTCTTTTGATTTAATCTAAATAGTGTTGAGCGTTGTGCAAGCCTCCCAATGATGCTTCAGCCATAGTTCACAATTAAACAGTTCACAGTTAAAAAGCATGGCTTTGATTTCAATAAACCTTAAAACGGGTTCCGTAGATAGCGAAAAAGATATTATTGTAGGTATTGATTTAGGCACTACCAATTCGCTGGTTGCCTATATAAAAGATGGCGTGCCCATTTGTGTGGCAGGAAAAGACGGTAAAAATACCTTAGTGCCCTCCATTTTACATTTTTTAACATCCAGTGAAGAGGGTATTTTAGTCGGAGATGCCGCTAAAGAAAAACTTGTCAGCGACCCACAGAACACCATTTATTCCGTCAAACGACTGATGGGTAAAAGCTATAAGGATGTACAAGGATTTGAGAATTATTTCGGTTATAAAATCATTGATTCTCCCGACAACGAAAGCCTTGTGAAAGTACGGGTGAAAGATAAATTTTATTCGCCCATAGAGTTATCGAGCTTCATTTTAAAAGAGTTAAAAAGCCGTATTGAAGATGTTTTGGACAAACCCATTTCAAAAGCGGTCATTACGGTTCCAGCATATTTCAATGATTCACAACGCCAAGCCACACGGGATGCTGGCAAATTAGCGGGTTTGGATGTCCTACGCATCGTGAATGAGCCTACGGCGGCGGCACTGGCTTACGGTTTGGATAAAAAAGCAGCTGAAACGATTGCTGTTTATGACTTAGGCGGCGGCACTTTTGATATTTCAATTCTTCAAATTCAAGACGGTATTTTTGAAGTACTTTCTACAAATGGAGATACTTTTTTAGGAGGTGATGATTTAGATAGAGCAATTATAGATTATTGGATTAAAGAAAATAATATTGATAAATCATTGATTATCACTGATAAAGAGTTCGGGCAATTCATTCGATTGGCTGCTGAAAAAGCTAAAAAGACTTTGAGTACATCCGATGATTTTTCTTTTGCTTTTAATGAAATCAATTTAGAAATTACAAAAGCGACTTTTGAAAAACTGATACAGCCTTTAGTGGATAAAACGATTGATTGCTGTAAAAAGGCTCTTTTGGATGCGGGACTTTCAGTGGATAAAATAGATGAAGTGGTGATGGTTGGCGGCTCCACGCGCGTGCCGTTAGTAAAAAATACGGTTGCTCGGTTTTTTAATAAAAAGCCTCACGACGATTTGAATCCAGATGAAGTAGTGGCTTTGGGTGCCGCTATTCAAGCGGACATTTTAGCGGGCAATCAAAAAGATATTTTATTGATTGATATTACGCCTTTATCGTTGGGGATCGAGACTGTGGGCGGCTTGATGGATGTTATTATTCCGAGGAATAGCAAAATTCCCACTAAAACGGCTCGCCAATATACTACTTCCGTGGACGGTCAAAAAAATCTTAAAATAGCGGTTTATCAAGGTGAAAGGGATTTGGTGGAGCATAATCGCAAATTAGGGGAGTTTGTACTGAGGGGTATCCCGCCCATGCCTGCGGGTTTACCTAAAATAGACATTGCATTTTATTTGGATGCTGATGGTATTTTAAGAGTAAAAGCCAAGGAATTGCGCTCCAATGTGGAGCAAGAAGTGAAAATGAAGGCAAGTTATGGCTTAAGCGATGAAGAAATGGCTCTGATGCTTTTGGACTCGATTCAAAATGCCGCGAGTGATTTGCAAATCCGCTCTTTATTAGAAGCTCGAAACGAAGCCAATAATATCGTACTCGCGGCTGATAAATTTGTGGTACAAAATGCTGCTATTTTGAGTGACGATGAGAAAACTGAAACGCTCAAATTGACCGCAATACTGAGGGGTGCCGTGGCAGGCGACAATAAAGATGCTATCAATGCAGCAATGGAAACGCTTAATGAATACACCAGCCCGCTCGCTCACCGAGCCATGGATGTCAATATTGCAGAAGCCATGAAAGGTAAAAAATTGGTTTAGATTTATGATAATGGGATATTAGGATATTAGGATATTAGGATATTAGGATATTAGGATATTAGGATATTAGGATATTAGGATATTAGGATATTAGGATATTGCACTTTTATCTCAATATCTCAATATCTCAATATCTCAATATCTCAATATCTCAATATCTCAATATCTCAATATCTCAATATCTCAATATCTCAATATCTCAATATCCCAATATCTCAATCAATTCAAGTTTTTAACCATTAAATCCCAAGTATCTTCATACGGCAAAATCTCTGTAGCGTATGCTTGGTTATGGATTTGGATGGGTGTAGATTTGAGTATTTCTAAGGTTTTTTCGCACCTTTTTTCTACTCTTTTTCTGCGATATTGCCCTTTTTCAAGCTGATTGACGAGTTTTATGAACATATTGGTTCTGAAAGTATCATCGTCGTTACTCACATGTCGTGTGCGGTATTTATCCAAAGCCTCTGCCCTTGATTTTATCAAATCATAGTTTTTCTCTCTTAAAAGCCACAATATCTGAGCGATAAGCACGGTAATATTCATCCCTCTTTTATCTTTTTGAAAAACGGGTGAATTATTGATAAATTCGTAGTAATTAAATGCGTTAACAAATTTTCTCTCCGTCCGTTCCAGTTTGATTTTTTCAATATTGATAAGATATTGTAAATAAGTGCCCACAATATTCAGTTCCTCTTTTACAATTGGATTTTGATTGGGCGTTTCAGGATGTGTCAACATACCCAAATATATTTTCCACCCCTCAGTATATTCCTGGTTGTGTAGGCATAATTGAATGAAAGTGAGTCCATCTTTATACCAATTATGTGTTCCTTCCGTCATAAAACCCCTACTTCTCATCGCAGAGTCTCGCCCTTCCTCAAACCGCTTCAATTGCATACAACACACCGTTTTTTGATGAAGAAATGTTGCTATTTGCGCTTTTAATGAAAAAGGTTTACTATCAAAGAAAGTTATGGCTTCATTTGAAACTTTGAGTGCACCTTCATAATCATTTACACACATGTAGCTAATAATTTCAATCAAACGTACATATAAATGCAATCGATATGATTCATATTTTTCACAAAAAGGTTTAATCTGTGCTAAATGAGCTAAAGCGAGGGGCTGCAAATGTCTTTGAGTAGCTTTTACTTTTACAAAATGCTTAGAAATATCGTCAAACAGCGTTTCAGATAGGTTTTCTGCTTGTAGAAGTACATATGATTCTTGGTATAAAATAGCGTACTCATCTCCTAACACACTGAGGGGGCGATGAAGATGATATGATTTAGCGAGTATCTTACTTGTGTTCACAATAATTTCTGTCAATTCATATTTTTTAGCCAGCTCAAGGGTCGTTTGAGCTAAATCAATAGTAGCTCTCATTTTCTGTCGTCCAACGAGTATATTAATGGTTGCCCAATTTTTTTGACAAATATAATAAGCCTGTTGGACATCATTCAAAATGGGTTGCTTAAAGTCCAATATTAATACACCACTAATAAGTCGTTTTTTGAATTCACTTTTTAAAGTTTTGTAAGCTGGATATGTGGGCTTCTCTCCGTTATACAAATCAATTGACGCATCTTCATCAGTTAGATATTTCTTTTCGGCAATGCCTTCATAAAATTTATAAAGCATCGTTTTTTCATCTCCTATTATTATTGTCAATTCTTCTTTTCTGGCTTTGAACTGTTGTATCAAATCCACGTACTGCTTTAAAACCTTCATATTTTTAATCGGTTTGTCTATTATTTTATTAAAAAATATTCATTTTTTTTAATAAAAATATTTTGAAAGTTCTAACCTAAAAAGGTAAAGATACAAAGGTGAATTAAATTTACATATTCTTAATAAATTGATAATCAATGACTTGCCTTTTTATTGTATATCTAATTTATTGTATTTCTAACCTTTCTAAATTATATAATATGTCTGATTTATGCACTATTTCACCTACTATCTTTGTATCATCAATCAGAGCAAAGGCATTGATGTCGGAGTGAAAATTGATAATTTATTTTAACCTTAATTTTTTAAAACTCAAACAGTAAACACCATGCTATCATTAATTATCGAAGTTATCTGTTCAATCGTAATAGATAATGTAGGAGCAATGTGATTCCAAAGCATTAAGCTTTAGATTTAACCTTAATTTTTTAAAACTCAAACAGTAAACACCATGCTATCATTAATTATCGAAGTTATCTGTTCAATCGTGTTAGATGAAACAGGAGCAATGTAATTCAAAGCATTAAGCTTTAGATTTAACCTTAATTTTTTAAAACTCAAACAGTAAACACCATGCTATCATTAATTATCGAAGTTATCTGTTCAATCGTGTTAGATGAAACAGGAGCAATGTAATTCAAAGCATTAAGCTTTAGTTTAACCTAAACAATTTAAGCACCTCGTAAAAGATTGCTTTCCCGAAAGGTTGAGAGCGGAGGTTTCAAAAGCCTCAATTTCCAATTTTAAATGCAAGGTATTATAAATTAATAATAAGTAATATTTTTTAATTTAAAATTATTTAATTAGCTAACTAATTATAGGAAAATTGAGGCTTTATTTTTTATTGAATTACCATAACTATATTATAATCAATTAATTAAGTCAAAAAAACTGATATAAGGCTAAATAAAATAGGCTTTCTAAATAAAAAATAAGTCTCAAATACTGATAGTGAAGCTCTATACATTTGTGCTTGCAAAGTAGGCAACTACCCAAACAAATAAACAAATAAACAAAGCAACTATTATCAGTATTGTTATTTCAGAGATTCGATAAGCATAAATCTCAAAATTGGATCTCTGAATAACATTGAAAATTCTATTGTGAACTACCAAAGAAAACAAAATCCAATATCCTTATCTTAAAGTATTGCAATCCATAACATTATATAAAAATACACGCTAAGTCCTTGTTTAGGGATTTTCGTTATCCTATACTTTCATTTTGGTATATCTTTATTTAAATGCAGCCATTGATTTTCTAGAAAACAAATCCTATGAAAAAAAGAAATAAATGGTGTTTTAAATTAAAGGTTAAAATTTTGACGCGAAGTGATAGTTCCTTAAACTATCACTTTTGTTTTTTAGGGATAAAGTAAAAAATAAACTACCCAAATTGGTTCTTATATTTTTCTTAATCAAGGCAAATTGATTGAGAAATAATGAATTATTTAAAAGCAATTTAACGCAGAGTAAGGGAAATAGAAGAACTTAGTTGGGTAGG
>JANMYC010000197.1:0-2449 GCA_031381715.1 Saprospiraceae bacterium | reverse complement strand
TGTTTTTGTAAAAATACTGAAGGGTCATCTTTTCTTTCCCCAATCAGCAAGTGCAGGAATTTTTGCTGATGTTTTAACAGAATTGCCTTGCGGAATCAATAAAACAGTCAAGTTTGTGGTCATATTTCTCGGTAAAACGGCTTCAAAACCTACTAAAATAGTATTCGGATTTGGAGCATCATAATCGTGCGTTGGTACGGTTGTCCAAGTTTTTATAGTAATATTGGCAGGTTCTACTACCTTTAATTGCAGTTTTTTACCCTTTTGCGTCAGTTCTGCGGTGCCGTTTGCTGCAATTTTTACTTCGGCAGGTGTCACCATTGTCCAACGGACGGTTGTTTCTTTATCGGTTGTCGTGATTTCGTCTTTCACGGCAACATATCTTTGGTCAATAATCGCTACGCCGCGATTTGCCGCTGCAACTTGTCCTTTATATACTGCTGAAATATCACTGATTGCGCTTAAAAATTGCGGATTATCGGTAGAACTTTTAATAGAGGCATAGCCTTCCACCCTCTGTAATTCGCCATTGAAAGTCAAAGTACTGTGGTTAAAATTATTGTAGCGAAAGACTTCCCAACGTTGCGAATTTTGCTCTTTGCCCCACAATTTCACGCCTTTTGACTCCAGCGATTCATATTCTTGCATCCCAAAATCCATTGACCAACGCTCGCCCAAAGCATCCATCACAAACGAACCGATGTCCATGTGGGCGTGATTTACTGAGGGGGAGCCTGCTTTGAAACCGACATAAATCGCATCGGGTTTTGACCACGAAGTCCGCATCATTGCGACAGGGTTAGAGCCTTGACCCGACCAAATCAATTGTTTAGGCTC
The DNA here is from genome assembly GCA_031381715.1 of Saprospiraceae bacterium. Taxonomy (GTDB): domain Bacteria; phylum Bacteroidota; class Bacteroidia; order Chitinophagales; family Saprospiraceae; genus JAAFJT01. The sequence continues at coordinate 1,612 of JANMYC010000197.1, read as the reverse complement.
TTGAACTTTTGTCAAATCCAAACCTTGTCCCCAAATAAAAATAGCGGGAAATAGGCGGTCACCACCAAACTTTTTATCCAAATATTGCACTTGTTTATACAGCAAACTTGGGTCTTTCGTTCGATTCGCAAACCAAAAAACGGTCGCATTTAAGCCGCCACCAGAGCCTGCGTCTGAATAATTGAAGTTTTTACCCGATGTACCGACCATATTTTCGAAATACGCTGCCGTTTTTAAGAACCCCTCAGTATTGGATAGTCCAAAATCTCTACCAAATGCTTTTTCAAGTGCACTTAAAAACATGATATTGAAACTCGTGCCATAACCCCAATAGCTATAACCTTCGGGATATGCGCCATCGGGTTTGTAATCGTGCATCGGCAATTTTATGGATTCAATGGCTCGGTCTATGATTCGTTTTGACAATTCGGGATTGTCTTCGTAGATTGCCAATGCGCCGTACGTCATGCCCGCGTTGCAGACTTGATTCCAATTATGCGTAGCTTTTAACCAACTGTTGTATTTTGAATCCAAAGAGGGTTCAATGCCTTTTTTTAAAATAGCATCTTTAATAATATCGCGGGATTGTTGCGATAAATCATCGTGCAACCAATCATAACCAATAGCAACGCCCATTGTCATTTCAGCCACATCAAGAAAATGCGAAGGATTCCAATCCGTGAATTGAGCAACCTTTAAAAGCTCTTTTTCGCATCTTTCAAGGTATTTTTTATCCTTTGTCAAACGGTAAGCATAAGATAAATGAAAAACGCGCCGCAAGCATTCACGTGATTTATCAAGCAAACGTCGCCCGATTTGGATGCGCTCCAAAGTTGGTAACGGAATTATTTTATCACTTTCAGCAATAACGGCTTGATGGATTTTTGCCCAATTTTTATCGCCCTCAATGCTCTTTCGGATGTTTTTTTCTTCACCTTGCAGCAATAAAATGCGGGGATGATTGGGCGTGTTTTTGACATCTTTTAGATGCTTTAATTGCCCAAAAATTGGATTTTGGAAAAATAAAAATAGGAGGATTGTGTAAGAAAATAAGTGCCGTTTTTTCATTTTATTTAAAATTGATTTTTCAAATTTTGATTTATTGCGCTTTCATTTTAACAAAAACGGGTTGAAATAAACTATTTCAACCCGTTTTTTACGCCCTCAGTTGCTTATTTAAAGCGCATACCGTTTTATACTAATCACCGCTGTTCCCGTAGCCGTGACAGAATTAATAAAAACGTAGGCTTTATATTTGTTATCCGCTGTTTGTACCCAAACACCTGCCTCTGCTCTTAAATTAAGGGCATAATTGGGCGCGTTAGTTAGGTCTATATCTTGAAAGTCTTTATCATCTATATAAATTCCAAATTGCAAACGAGCCAAGTTGAAGTCTTGTAGATTAAACACTTTCTGCATTTTTGTACTGTTCGCTAATCCGGTAGGAAGAACTAAGCCCGCACGATAGGCTGTGTCAGATGCAGGGGAAATGAGCGCATGATTGAAAGCACTTGTTGTGATATTGCGGAACAGGTATATCAAGTCAATTTTAGAGGTATTCGCAGCAGCCGTTTTGGGGTCATACACCTTCAAATCAGCGATTGAAATGTAG
>JANMYC010000192.1:0-1591 GCA_031381715.1 Saprospiraceae bacterium | reverse complement strand
GCGGGCATTATCATCTATGGTATAACCAGTTTCCAAATCGGGTTGATTGATTTTAGAAAACTGAATCATTCCTACATCAGTCGTCATTTTTTTAATGTGGTCTAAATTGACTGCCGGCAAACGGTATTCTAAGGGGATTTTATCGGTTGAAATATTCTTTGTCATGTTGTCTTTATTCGTATTTTTTCCAGCTGTTTTTTGCAACAGAAGAGCATGGGCTACTGCCGAATTTTCCCAGACAGTAGGCACAATGCGATGAAGAGTATTTGAGCTAAAAGATGGAATAAGCTGTTCATCGCTCATTAAATAGTTTACAGCATTGGCTAATTGTTCAGGATTTTGAAAATCAATTAAAATACCCGTGTCTTCGTTCAACAATTCGCGTGCGTGAGGTATGGGCGTGGAAACAATGGGGCAGCCACAGCTCATGGCATACGAAAAAGTACCACTTACCGCTTGGTTAGGGTCTTTGGAAGTGAATAAATAAATATCGGTTAGTTGCAGATACTCCAATAAATCCGATAGAGGTAGATAGGCATTCACGAATTTAACATGATTTTGGAGAGCCAAATCGCTGACTTTTTCCTTCAACATATTGCGATATTGCTCGCCTTCCTCTGCTTTTACTGAGGGGTGTGTCTTACCAATAACAAGGAATACAACATCAGGATTGATTTCAATAATAGAAGGCAGCGCATCCAGCGTGGTTTCAATACTTTTTCCAGAACCCAACAAGCCGAAAGTAGAAAGCACTCTCCTACCCTTTAAACCATATTTTTCTTTTAAAACATCTTTATTTAAATGCTTCACCAAATGTGTCCCATGTGGTATAACGTTGATTTTTTCCTCTAATACACCATAATCATTTGCCAATATTTGAGCAGAGTTTTGGGTCATCACTATTATAGAAGCGCACGCGGCGGCTATGTGGCGAACTTTTGCTTTTAATATTTCGTTGGGATTCGGTAAAACAGTGTGAAATACCACCACGGCAGGTTTTGTGAGCCTATATAAAAACTGTAAAAAAGCCATTCCTTCTCCATTCTGAAAAAGCCCAAATTCGTGTTGCACCATCACCAATTCAATGCGTTTATCATTATTGATGGTGTGGGCTAATTCAATATATTTTGAATAATTATTGGAATCGAGCACATATTTTACCTCCTCAGGATAGGTAAAACCAACAATTCCTGCTTCCAAGGCACATACCTTGAGCGAGAATGAATCACTGAATTTATTATTCAAGGCTTTAATTAAGTCTTGCGTGTAAGTAGCTATCCCACATTCTCTCGGAGGATAAGAGGTAATGAATAAAATTTCGGGCAAAATGCTCTCCTGAAGGGGATTTTGCGTATTTTTTCTTGTACGTACTATCGGAACCAATGCTCTTAAAGCATTTCCTCCTGTGTTCAATAAGGTTTGATTATTCATAATATTTTCTTTTTTGTAGATTCAGTATCTTATTAAAATGCCAAATCTATCGTGATTTATTAAGCAATAACTCCGCTAAAAGAGCCGATAAACTCAAAGAAGCTGTGGCAACACGTTCGTCTGCTGCACCATAATAAATGTATAAAGTATCCTCAAATAG
>JANMYC010000179.1:0-1688 GCA_031381715.1 Saprospiraceae bacterium | reverse complement strand
AGCGGCACAGAATCCAAGGAAAAACAAATCTCCCGATTGGTAGCCTGCCTCGATGCCCTTTTTATACCAATCATTGAGCTCTTTCCAATGCAAACTGAAATGATGAATTAAAACCCCATAAGCGGCTATTACCCTGCAACGGTATTCAATATTATTGAGTTTATAATTCAAGTTTATGGCTAATTTGCCGAATCTATCAGCCATTTTATAATCCCCGAAAGCTTCGCCTAATACAGCGCCAAATGTGATATAAGCAAAAGAAGATTCAGGGCAGTTGCCATATTTGAGGGATAGATTGACCAGTTTTAAGGCAGTCAAGGCATACAAATTATCGTTGCCTAATATATATGCTGAGGGGCCTATCTCAGTTAATAATCTCGCTGCAGCCGTTTTTTCAGGGTCACTCATGATGGGTTGCTCCAATAGGTCTTCGGGATTTTTTCCTCTTAAATTCCATTTGGCTTCCAATACCTCTTTGAGTACAACCAGTGGGCCAGGATATTCGGGAAGTTTTAAGCCCAATAAAGCCAAGCCCTTTATTCCTTGTTGTATGGCTTGTTCCGTTTTACCAAGAGTGGTGTACTGTCGAAGTCTTAGAGATAAGATTTTGACATTGTCCATCTTGTTTTTTACATTTAAAAACAGGGTTTCGATACATTGTTCGGCTGTATCTATTTCCCCAATTTGGTAAGCATTTTGAGCCAATCCGTAATACAAATCAAAGGTTAAGCGGTAATAATTACTCCAACTATTTTGAGGTAATAGATCCAATCCATTTTTATAATACTGCATAGCTGCTTGATAAGCTACAGCAGCTTGGGCTTTATGACCAGCTTTATCATTCAATACGGCTAAGTTTAATGCTTCAGCTTCGGTTTGAATTAGGCTTTTGGCTTCATTGAGGTGGGTTACAACTTCAATAATATTCTCTTCTGCATTTTCAGAAAGATTGGTTTGGATTAAATATTGACCGATTTTATAGTGAAGTTGCTTTTTAGTTTCCTCGTCAATATTTTGATAAGCAGCTTGGTGAATTTTATCATGTTGAAATTTATATGCCACTCCAAAATCTTCATTTCCGGATACGAATCTATATTTTTCGCTCAAAGGAATAATAACCTCCGCCACGATAGCTGTCCACAGAATATCAGATAACCCAACAGGAGATTTACTCAAAATAGAAGAGAGCGATTTGAGGTCAAATGTATTGCCCATACAGGCAGCTAACTCAATAACTTTTTGACACTCTGCGGGTAGTTCTTTTAATCTTTTGGAAAGAATATCAACCACATTATCAGATATTTTAAGGGCTGATATTTTTGGCAAATCATAAGTCCATTGTCCTTTATTATGATCTATATTGATGAATCCATTGAAATAAATGGTTTTTAAAAACTCAACAATGTAGAAAGGATTCCCCGCAGTTCTCTTAAATATGATATTTCCTAAATCCTTAACTTGCTCTTCGGTAGCATAAAGTGTATCACATAATATTTTATTGACGTGTTCTTCTTTTAAAGGTTTTAGGGTAATTTCATGGATTGCGCTTGTAGATTTTAAAGCATCAATAGTCATCAATAAGGGATGGCCTACTGGAGTTTCGTTACTCCTGTAAGTACCAATTATGAAAACATAAGGCACTTTTTGATTAATGAGGTCTTTTAAAAAAAGTAAGGATGAGTCATCAC
>JANMYC010000151.1:0-1889 GCA_031381715.1 Saprospiraceae bacterium | reverse complement strand
CTGGACTCGTAAACCTGTTTTGTCAACGTTTTCTACAAATGTATGAGTCCGCTGGACTCACTACTGCATCTAAAATTGAGTCCAGCGGACTCACATCTTTGTAGAAAATTCATTTTTCACATTCTTAACGAGTCCAGCGGACTCGCACATTTTTGAACCAATTAAACCTGTTTTTAAACGTGTAAACTCGAGAAATGAAGATTCATTAAATTCTTAATCATAGTATTTAGTTTAAATAAAAATATTTGGAAAACGAAAAAGACATATTTGACCTTTTACGTGAGGAAAGTGAAAAACTGACTGAAACGCCCCCAACCGAAGCATGGCAACGGCTTGAAAAGCGTTTGAAGACCACACCTAAGCGCAAACGTAAACGCCGCCCAATGGAACTGCAACTCATTGGGGTGATTATTGCCGTTTTGCTTTTGAGCGTGATTGGGGTGGTGAGTTGGTATATTACGTTTCAGCATCAAGAAATACTGAGGGGTCAGCAGACTTTTGCGGGTTTACGGTTTTTAAAAGGCAATTGGTCTTTATCGGATAAAAAAACACTGAATACCATTGAGTGGGAAATGAAAGATTCTTTTAATTTAACAGGTGAAAAGTCCGTTTTTTTCGATAAAATAAGGCTTTCTAAAATGCCTATTCAGATTAAAAACTTGGGGAAAGACAATGTGCTTATTTTTAATAATACTACCCATTATTTAAAAGAGGTTAAAAATGATGCGTATTTTTTTGAATCTAAAACGAGAGAAATTGTACATTTGAGGAAGGCAAGCAATGACCGTTTTACCATATCTTTTGGGGAGGGCATTGTGTTTGTTTATAAAAAAAATCCTTAATTAGTGCTTAGTTGATGGTGCTTGGTTGTTGGTGCTTTGTGCTTGGTGCACGTTAAATGTACTAAGCACTAAGCACCAACAACCAAGCACAATCAACCAAGCACCAAATAAAAAGTGAAATCAGATAAAATAATACTCCTCGGCGACCCACGTCTGCATGATATTTCGCAACCCATCGAACGCGATGAATTGGACAGTCTGAAACCTGTTATTCAGGATTTACACGATATTTTATTTGAATTTAAGGAGCGATTTGCGCATTATGGCGCATTTCGGGGCATCGCTGCACCTCAAATTGGCGTAATGAAACGCTTGATTTATATGTACGTTGATAAGCCCGTGGTTTTTATCAATCCACAATTGACTGATTTGAGCGATGAAATGTTTGAAATGTGGGATGATTGTATGTGTTTTCCGAATTTATTAGTGCGTTTGAAACGGCATAAATCATGCAATATTCACTACCTTGATATGAATTGGGAACCTCAAACGATGCACCTCGATGGCAGCCTTTCGGAACTTCTTCAACATGAATATGACCACTTGGATGGTATCCTTTCCACCCAAAGGGCAATAGATGAAAAGTCCTTTAAATGGCGGGTTTGAGAATGAATCCATGCTACCGCTCCAAGGCGGTGACATGGGTAATATAATAACCCAATAAAAATTTTCATTTAAAAGGGAGATTCTTATCTTTGGAACTAATACTTGTTTTCGATTTAAATCGCTAATTCTCAAGTTCGCTCCCATACTCCAAAGGGGGATTAAACCTCAAAAATGTGAAAAATGTGCTTTATTTGCAATTTAATCCCCTTGGGAGTATAGGGGCAAACTGAAAAATGAGCGAAGCTATTGTCTAAGGTTTTATACTTATTTTCGATTTAAACCATGTCAAATAACAAACTATGAAAAGAATTTTACTTGTTTGTCTCTCCATTATTGCTACATTTTCATTCATTTCTGCTCAAAAAGTGACCATTTCTGGAAAAATTTCGGATGCTTCTACCAACGCGCCTCTTATTCAAGCCACCGTTAAAATCAATGATA
>JANMYC010000116.1:0-3624 GCA_031381715.1 Saprospiraceae bacterium | reverse complement strand
CCATCAACACGACCCCTCAGTATTTATATGAATTTAACCTCCTCCTACTTTCTCCTCAGTTTTAGTTCTAACGGTTGGATATTTTATACCCAATTGCTCCAAATACGTCTTATATTTTGCGGGATTGTAATAATACTTCTTCATCTCAGGGCGGAATTTAGCCATGATTTCAGTATTGATTAATATCGCAGGTTTATCTGTATTCGAGATAAGTGGCTCGTATTTTATCTCCTTCGTTTGCTCGGTTTTATAATAAACCCAAGCCTCTTCAATGATTTTAGGGTCATTTAACAAATCTAAAATAGTCAAAGCTTCCACTTTTGCACCCGCCGTTATGCCCTTGTGGGCAATAGGTGTTGCCATTGAAACCGCATTAGCCCAATGGTGCCCTGGTAAGCCCGGCATATTGGATGGATAGCCCAAAGTGATAGTGGGCAATGACCATGAAATATCTGCAATATCATCTGAGCCGCCGCCCATAGAAGCCCGTACTTCCAAAAGAGTATCAATTTTAGAAGTTAAACCTTCTTTTTCAGGGGAATCTAACTCTTTTTGCAAAGCTTTTGCTAATGTTTGGTCAGCCTCTGACCACTGCGGAGCACCTATTCTTTGAATGTGTTTATAGGCAGTTTCAGCCATCGGCTTATTAAAATGAGAGGGCCATGCAGAACCCACTATCTCCCAGTTGACTTTAGTCCCTGTCATCATCGCGGCACCTTGGGCAATCTGTTTACCATATTCAAAAAGCTCTTTTACACGCGGGTAGGTTCTTTCACGGAAATAATACCATACTGTTGCTTTTGAAGGTACTACGTTGGGTTGGTCACCGCCATTAGTGATGACATAATGTGACCTTTGAGTGAGCATTAAATGTTCTCTTTTAAAATTCCATCCAACATTCATCAATTCTACCGCATCCAAGGCACTTTTACCCCTCCACGGGTTGGCTGCTGCATGGGCGGCTTCTCCTTCAAAATGGAATTTAACAGATACAAGCCCATTTTGACCTACATCTCCGTATTTTACGGCTAATTGATTATTGACGTGGGTAAAAATACAGGCATCTACGTTTTTAAAATGACCGTCTCTGATATAAAATGCTTTTGCTCCCACCAATTCTTCAGCAATGCCGGGCCAAAGCATCAATGTACCCGAAATCTTTTCACGCTGCATGATTTTTTTAATCACCAGTGCAGAAGTAATATTCAAGGCTTGACCCGAATTATGCCCTTCGCCGTGTCCGGGCGCACCATCCACAATCGGGTCGTGATACGCCACCCCAGGCTTTTGTGATGCCTTCGGAATACAATCCACGTCAGAGCCCAATGCAATCAGCGGTTTGCCATTTCCCCAAGTAGCAATCCAAGCGGTAGGAATACCTGATATATTTTTTTCAATTTTAAAACCTTCTTTTTCAAGGAGTTGCATCAAATAATTTGATGTTTCCGTCTCTTGAAAACCCAATTCGCCAAAGCTGAAAATCATATCATTGATTTGGGCAGTTTGGTCATGCCTCTTATCTTCTTCTGAAATGATTTCATTGCGGAGTGCTTCCAGCTTTTCAGTAGAAAGTTTGGTTTGAGCAGATAGCATATTGGCTATCAGCAAGGCAAGTAGTGTTAATTTTCTCATTTTCATCTTATTTTAATGGCTTAAACAGGAATATAGAATTGACGAAATAACAGAATTTTAAAGCAAATTTAGAATCAATTTCGATGAAATACAGATAAAAACGGCAGAAATATGGCGCGTTTCGCTCCATCAAGCTAAAAGCATGACTGAGGGGTACTTCATTATCACCTTCCCAAAGGAAAATACATCTTGCTTTAAGTTTTATTGATGCTTTCTTTTATCATTTATTAAAAAAAACTACTTTTACCTAAAGAAAATTTTTATGAGTAGTTGGGCTAAAATAAATTAAAAAAACGTATTATGAAGATAAAATTCTGTGGTGCAGCGCGTGAGGTGACGGGTAGTTGCCATCTTGTAACTCTCAATGATGGTTTTACTATTTTATTAGACTGTGGTTTGTATCAAGGCAATAGCAAAGAACTGGATAATTTTAATGAAGAATGGCTCTTTAATCCCGCTTCCATTAATTGTATGGTACTTTCTCATGCCCACATTGACCATGCGGGAAGGATACCAAAATTGGTAAAGGACGGTTTTAATAAAACGATATATAGTACCCATGCCACCAGAGGGTTATCAGCTATTATGCTATTAGATAGCGCAGGCATTCAAGAAAAAGATGCGGAGTTTGATAATAAAAAGGCTGTAAAACACGGTAAATTAGGTAACATCCAACCACTTTACACCACCGAAGATGTCCAGAGTGCCATGAAACTATTTGCCAGTTATAATTACGATAGGTGGTTTCATGTGCATCCAGATGTGGAAGTGATGTTTTCTGATGCAGGGCACATATTAGGCTCGGCGAGTGTTACTTTAAAAATTACTGAGCGCAAAGCTGCTGAAAATGGCGGAGACAAAATCACCTTTCTGGGCTTCACGGGTGATATTGGCAGACCCAACCGTCCTATTTTACGTGACCCAGAACCCATGCCACAAGTAGAATATCTATTATGTGAATCCACTTATGGTGACCGCCTGCACGAATCACAGCCAGATGAATCCGATAAATTTGTCAGAATAATTTCTCAAACAGCTGCTCGTGGTGGAAAAGTTATCATCCCCGCTTTTAGCGTGGGTAGGACTCAAGAGATAGTGTATATGTTGGACAAAATGGCGAATGATGGTCTCCTTCCACGAATTCCTATTTATGTCGATAGCCCTTTAGCTGTGGATGCTACTGAAGTTTTTATTGAGCATCCCGAGTGTTTTGATGATGAATTGCATAAATATATGCTCAACGACCCGAATCCATTTGGCTTTAAAAATTTGAAATATATCCGTAAAGTAGAAGAATCCAAAGCTCTGAACACTTCATCTGAGCCGTGTGTTATCATTGCGTCTTCGGGTATGGCAAACGCGGGACGCGTAAAACACCATATCGCCAATAATATTGAAGACCCTAATTCTACTATCTTGATAGTGGGCTATGCTTCACCTCAAACACCTGCTGGTCAGTTGAGAGCTGGTGCAGAATACATTCGTTTATTTGGAGAGCAAAAAAGAGTTAATTGCAGAGTGGAAATAATGGATTCCTTTTCAGCTCATGGTGATTATAAAGAAATAATAGATTTTCTCGATAATCAAAAGACGGGGCTTAAAAAACTTTTCCTTGTTCATGGCGATTATGATGTACAACAAACATTTAAAAATACATTGAATCAAAATGGCTTTCCAAACGTTTTTATTCCAGAACTTGGAGAAGAAGTAGAATTGTAAATCAATTTAAAAATTTGAAACCATACACCTTTTTTATGAACACGAATTACACCAATTAATACACGAATTTAACCAATTTAAATGCCATTAGATGTAATAAAATTGCCCTAAAGGGCAATTTATAATCAAACAATTAGATTTGTCAACACTTAAATTAGTGAATTTCGTGTATTAATTAGTGTAATTCGTGTTCCTAAAAAATATGTATGGTTTTAAATTTAAAATCAAGTCAAAACTCAAATGTTCAAAAACCTATTGGGAATTTATAAAAAT
>JANMYC010000107.1:0-9526 GCA_031381715.1 Saprospiraceae bacterium | reverse complement strand
CTGAAAGGGCGATATATATCAGCATAGGGTAAAGCCCTATGAAAAAATGAAAAATAATGAAAATAATAAAAACAAAAAGTGCAATACATTGATAATCAACATATTGCACTTTTCATTTTTCCCCCGAGCACTCGGGGTCACTTAAGTCGGCTTACCACTATTTCCCAAATCTGTTCATACGTGATGACTTCTAATTCTGAAGTCAAACCCCGATAATAAAAAGGCGTATCCCTTAATTTATTGAGGTATTTATCGGCGTTGGATATTTCATCCAATTTATAATTGGCTTTGGGCAATTGTTGTAGAAGGCGGATAAACTGAATTAAGCGATAAAACTCCTCTTTTTTCAATTGTCTATTCGCGTAATTTTTCAAACGGTCAATCAATTCAGTCGCTTTGGAGTATTGTTTTGCTTCAATATTGAACAAAATTTGCGCGATAATTAAGAAAATAGTGAAAATACGCATCTCTTTTGGGTAAAGAATTGGATCCGATAAAAACTTAGCCACTTTGAAAGAGCGACGGTTTTGCCTTTTCAAAATTGGATTTTCATTCCCAAATACCTCTATCAGATAATTCATGTACACCTCATACACTTTCCACCTTTCCCGCTCCTCAATCTTAATTTTTTTCAAACTTGTATTGGTCAATGCCTTCGTCAAAACGGCTACAGCATTGATATAATTCTCGGTGTGAACGGCCAAAAGGAAGTAATATTCCATAAAAGCAAACCACATTTCGCTGCCTTCTGGGAATGAACTGAGCGATTTTTCCGCGTTGACTTTTCCTTTTTTATAGTCTTTCAGATGTAAAAATGCTGACATTTTTTTCAACTGGAATGTCGCCATTTTATCTTCTTGATAATAAGTCGGATTGTCTCTCATGTACGTTTCAGCGCGTGTACACACCTCTATCATGGCTTCGTAATCTTGAAGCATTTCATAGCGGTACGTCCAAACCAAGTACATATTATAGATAATAACGGGCGATTCGTAGGTTTCAGAAAGCCCAATTAAAGCTTCACAATAAGTATCAATCCGCTCTTTCAAATTAAAATTTTCGGAAACCGGGCGGAAATAATTCATCATTACACGTTGAAAAAGCTCTTCGGAGCGAATTTCGGCGTCTAATATATCTTTATATTGCTTTATGTATTGGTCGTATTCTTCGTATTCTTTTTCCTCTTCCACTTCCGACGAATACGTCCTTAAAATTCGAGAACAGTTGACAATCAAATCAGCAAATTTGTACTTCAATGCAGTTGTCAAAATTTGACGCGCCAACGTTGCCGCCGTAAAAGTAGCTTCATTAGCCAACAAAATTTTGACAAGTGTCCACTCTTTGTTGCAGGTATAATATGCCCTATCGTAGCTCGATGCGTCAGCCACATTTACATCCAGGAAAAACAAAGTATTGAGCAATCGTTTGCGGAAGCGGCTTTTCAGCTGGCGATATTTATCGTCCGTTGGGCTACACTCATATAAGTAAGTTGCGGCGTCACGGTCATTCCGAAACTTACCAGCCATGAGTGCTTCGTAAAACTCATTGAATTTACTGTTCTTGTTTTTCAGTGAATATTCGTCAAAAATTTCGATTTTTTTGACTTTCTTCTTGGTAACAATCTTGGAGATTTCTATAAGGTTCTTCATTCCATAAATTTTCGTGACATAAAGTTATGTGTCTGTTGATTAAAATGTCAAATTTTTATGTCACAATATTGATATATTTTTTATTTGGTCAATTATAACGTGCATTAATGGAAACATATTCAAAATTATTAAAATAAATAACTTACTAATTTTCAATAATTTAGAAAATTTTTATTCTTTAAATTATAACTTAAAAATATGAATCAAGTTTTTAACAAATTCCAAAGAAACCATCGTTTGCAATCATTTGTAAATATACACCTTAGTTTCTGTGACGTAAAGTTTTTAATAGGGTTTCAAAACCAATTTTAAAAACAAAAAAAAATAAGCCAATTGGTGACAACCAAAAAGCTTATTTTTTTAACGTAAAGGTTTGAAAAAAGTTAGTTTTTATTAAAATAAATTTTAATGATTAAAAAATTATTTTTTAAAACATACCCCTCAGTATTTCCTGCTTCAAACCCACGTTTTGGGGCGTAACTTGCAGTTTTTGCTGTAAAATAGTCGCATAAACGCTTCTGAAATCATATTCGTGCTTCAAATCACCGTTATCCAAATCACTCAAATTCGGGTTAGTACCAATTATTTTACCCTTATTCCCACCGCCAATGATGAAAACCGGTGCTGCCGTTCCGTGGTCAGTTCCACCACCATTATCTTTCACTCGACGCCCGAATTCGCTAAAAATCATCAATGTCACATTATTTAGCACTCCAGCGGCTTTTATATCATCATAAAATGCCTTCACCGATTCCGAAACTTCACTCAATAAAGTCTTGTGCTTTCCTATCTGACCCGCATGGGTATCAAAACTACCCATACCCGTGTAATACACACTCGTTGACAAGCCGCCTTTAATCATTTTGGCAATCCACTCCAAGTTAGTTCCCAACCCGTAGCGAGGATATTTACTCGTTTGAAGACTGTTATTTTTAGATTTTTCGAGCGCTTTTTTAATCTGGTCAGAACCATCGAATGAGTTAATCATCAGTTTTCTAACAAAATCCAAGTTCGGGTTCTCATCCAAAGGGTCATCGTGGTTTTCAGTCAATGCTTTTAACTGCCTTTCAAAACGCTGCGGGTCTTGCATCGTGAGCGTGTGGTTCTTTTGCCCTCTTAAGGATAAATTTTCAATATTATCCAAATTCAAAGCACCCAACGGGTCTTCTGGCTGACAAGTAGCATCCAAATAACGCCCCAACCAACCACTGCTCAAATATTCATTCGATGCACTACCCGTCTGCCATATTTCTATGCTTCTAAAATGCGAGCGATTCGGATTCGGATAACCCACATTCTGCACCACTGACAAATCCCCTGCCTGCTGCATGTCATAAAATCCCTTCATGCTCGGATGCCAACCCATGCCGCCCGTAGCCTTCAAAACCATCTCTTTCGGGATAGCAATGTTCTTCCGAACGTCGTAATACTGAGGGGTATCGTATGGGATAAAAGTATTCAATCCATCATTACCTCCATTGAGTTGGATGGCAACAAATATATTTCTATCCGCTTGATAGCCTTGCATCAATTCATGCGAAGGCATTGCTGAAAGGAATTTCGGTAAAAACATAACACCTCCAGCCGTGGTGCCCACTAATTTTAAAAAATCTCTTCTATTATTCATTTTCGTCGATATTAGTCCCAAATACGCGGGATAGACGTTATTATTTAAATATTTTCCGTTAGCAAAGGAATTTCTATTTTAATTATCCCTTTTTTCTTTAAAAACTGGTTTATCTCTTATCGTTTAAACCTTTTTTCTTTTAGAGGAAACCTTTTTTCTAAAAGAAAAAAGACAAATCCTATAAAGATTATCTTTTCTCTTTTTGCAAAAGCTTAAATGCAATAAAGTTTATTCATTCTTTTTTTGAAAAAACTTAAGTTCAATAAGCGTTATTTTTCTTCTTTTTGCAATGTTCTAACTTCACTAAGCGCAGGATTTTTTCTTTTATATAAACTTTGTAACTACTTAGGTACTTTTGAATTCCAAAAGGGGAGTACATATTTATTGTTAAAATGTCTCAATTTTTATCTAATCCCGTAGGAATTTTACATAAAAAAGCTTTTTAATATACAATCCCTTCGGGATTATGATAATTTTTGCTTATTCATTGGCTATAAATATGTATTCCCTTCGGGAATTTAAAAGTACCCAAGTTCTAATGTCTAAATTAATAAATTTGAAACTCAGGCGCTTTCATGATGTACTCCGCCAAACGAGTGACGGCTTGGTCAGCATTCATTTCAGCTGGATTAAAATCATATTTCAGAATGCGCTCCATATCCTCTTGCATATCCTTACTGACATTAAAAACAAGGCGATCCGTCAAACTTTTAATGATATCTTTATTGTTTTTCAAGGATTTATCCCATTTTATGCTTGGTTTTACCGCGTTTTTCTGATTTTTTCTCATGGGTATATCATCGTTCATGGCATCGCCCTCGAGCATTTTTTCTTCCATCTTAGGCTTTTTAAAAGCAAATGCTTCGAGGTTTTGACCACTCCCCAAAACTGCAATAATGCCTATGCGTTGAACCAATTTTTGAGAACTCAACCATGTCTTTCCACCATCCCAACCTTTCACATTGGGCGGACTGAATAAGACCATACCTTGTGACTGAAAATAAGGGACTATCCGCCTCGGTTGGGGTAAATCCAGTTGAAATTCAGAATGTGCTTGCAGTAAAAAAGTCAAAGGGTCTTTAATCTTTTGACCTTGACTGTTTAAAAAACGGGGGTCTTTCACCAATTTTTCAATAAAAGGCTTTATTTCGAAGTTATTTTGCTTGAAATGCGCGGCATATTCATCAATTAGGGCTTTTTGCTTTTCAGTTGGATTTATGGGCATATCCATCATGAAATATTTCAACAATTTTTCGGATAACCGGTGAGCAGCTTTAGGTTGTTGAAAAATAATATCCACGATATCATCCGCTTTCCAATTACCTTTTTTACCCAGATAAACTTTATCGCTGTTGTCTTCCTGAATTCTATAATATCGCCCCTTTTCTTCACCCAAGCCCAAGCCCGCTAAAGCCCGCGCGCCTTCTTTGATATCCCCCTCAGTATAATTGCCCACTCCGAGCGTAAAAAGCTCCAAAAGCTCCCGACTGAGATTTTCATTGGGCGCTTTGGCTTTGTTATTATTATTATCCAAATAAGAAATCATGGCATTATTGTACAAAATAAGCTTAGTCAATTCCTTAAAATTGCCAAATGCGTGTTCCCTAAAAAGCTGATTTTGTTGAAATAAAGCCCATGAAGATTTTACTTTCGGATAACCACTCACAAAATGATTGTGCCAAAAAAGCACCATTTTTTCGCGCAAAGGATATTCGTCATCATTCATTCTATTCAACCACCAAGAGCCGTTGCCGACATTCCGCAAACGTTCTTTTCCAACGAGTGCCCTTTTCTCTTCCTCACTCATTTTTCGCAACTCCTTATATTCAGCGAAACTCTTTGGCGCATCGGCTAAAAAGTCAGGGGGAGTTGTTTCAAAAGGTGTTTTAAAACTGGCTTGCACAAACTTTTCAACCCCCATTCCCCGAATTTTTTCGGCTTGATTGTTCGTAAAACCCAAGCGTTGACTCAAAAAATACTCTTGCTTCATGTTCTTTTCATTTTTTGTAATTGCTTAGCTGTGCAGCCGCTTGCGCTCCGTTTAGCCACTGATTTTACAGATATTGACTGATTTTACACTGATTTAAACGTAATTTTTTAAAAATCAGTGTAAACTCAGTCAATATCTGTAAAATCAGTGGCTAAACGGAGCGCAAGCGACTATCTGACTAAGTTTTTACCATTTTTTATATATTGTTTTGATGCTTAAAACAGTCAAAGGTTTAATCAATTGGAATTAAAATTTACTTAAAAACACCTTTTTTAAGGCTCTATTATGATTTCAAGTTGCTTTTACGAATTAAAAAACAACTTGAAATCATAATAAAGCCTTATTTAAAAACCAATTCACCCGCCAACAAAATATTATTTTAATATTTAAACGAAAAAATACATTTTAATACTCCTTAAAACGAATTTACCAAATATTCATTATTCAATATTAAATCTTACTTAGAAATTGGATTAAGAAACTATTTTATTCTAAATTTGTAGCAGATGGATATTTGAAAAAAAATCACCAATCATCATAAAAAAAATGAAAACGCATGATAAATCGTCGTGACTGGCTGCGAAATAGTGCCGCCTTATTAGGTTCAATGATGGTAACTCTTCCCGAAATGGAGAGTATGCCCCACGCTTCTCCCCTTTTAATGGGCGATAAAATACCCATTAAAATTAGTCAAAATGAAAATCCGTATGGGCCATCCCCACTTGCGATTAAAGCTATGACCGAACAAATCACCAAGGGCAATCGCTACGCCATCCCGATGATTAACGATTTTAAAATGGCATTGGGCAAGATGCACAACGTAAAAGATACCCAAATTCTACTTGGAAGTGGCTCTTCTGAAATATTGGCTTTATCCGCTTTCTTGGCTTCTGAAAGAGGAAAAGGCGATTTGGTTGCCGCCAATCCGACTTTCAAAATCTGGTTAGCACCCGCTGAAAGAGTGGGTCTGGATGTAAAATGGGTGCCGCTTGATAATCAAATGAAGCACGACCTCAATGCCATGAGCGCCGCCGTAACGGATAAAACGCGCTTCATTTACATCTGTAATCCGAATAATCCGACGGGAACAGTGCTCAATGACGCTGATTTGAGAAGTTTTATTAAAAAATATGCCCCGCAAGCGTACATCGTCGTGGATGAGGCATACACAGAATACGCGGAGGCCCCCTCAGTATCTGACATGGTGAGTGAGTTTCCGAACCTTATTATTGCTAAAACTTTTTCTAAAATATACGGCATGGCGGGCTTAAGAGTCGGCTACGCCATCGCTCAAGAAGAAACAATAAAAAGCTTAGCCAAATACCAAGCTTGGGCTAATGCGGGTGTGAGCAATGTCTCCGTTGCTGCCGCTTTTGCCGCGCTTAATGATACTGCACACTGCGAAAAAGCGAAGAATATGAACGCCATTGCCCGCACTTTTACTGAGGGGGTGCTCAAAGAAAAAGGCATTGAATACACACCATCAAAAACCAATTTCTTATTTTTTAATGTCCACAACTTGAACATGGATTTTGCGGATGTGATGAGTAAAAACGGCATTTTACTCCGCAATTGGGAAGCGGCTGGTAAAAAATACGCCCGCGTGAGCATCGGCACACTCGAAGAAATGCAAGTTTTTGCTGAAGTTTTCAGGAAAGTGGTTTAGTTGTATTGTTATATTGTTGAATTCTACTGAACTGTTAAAGATTTAATATTTAAAGTGTTGATAATGAGATTCTTATGCTTTTCAATGAGTCCGTTAGGACTCAGTTTGAAAATCAAGATAAATAATTGATTAACAATATTTGTAAAAACTTAGTCAGATAGTCGCTTGCGCTCCGTTTAGCCACTGATTTTACAGATATTGACTGATTTACACTGATTTTTAAAAAATTACGTTTAAATCAGTGTAAAATCAGTCGATTTCAGTGTAATCAGTGGCTAAACGGAGCGCAAGCGACTGCACAGTTAAGCAATTACCAATATTTTAAATATTAAATCTTTAACAGTTCAGTAGTATTGTATTGTTGTATTGTTTTACTAATTGTTGATGATTTTTTTATTAAAATCCAGCATCTAATTAGCAAAACAATACAGCAATACAGCAATACAGCAATACAACAATACAAAATCCTACTTCGCCACAATACATTTCAATACTTGAAAACGATTTTGGGATTTTATTTCAAAAAAGTACAAACCGTTATTGTATGAGGTTACATTCATTGATTGGCTGCTTTGATTCATTGACTTTTCTACCAAACGACCGTAAGTATCATAAACACTGACTTGATACGGCTCTTTTTCATTCCAATCCAAATACACCATTCCGTTCGTCGGATTCGGGCTGAGCGTTACTTTGAAATGAGCAATATCCTCCGCGCGCAATGACTTCTCAATCAATAGTTTACGGGGACCTTCTAATACGCTGCGAATCATATTTACTTGACCTTTTGTAAACATATTCATACAGCTTTCTTCGCTATAATCCATATAATTTTCAATCATATCGGGCAAATCAACTGGCGTATCGGGGCATGAATTTTTCGTTTTATCACAATCAAACTTCGACTGTGATGAAGCTTTGGGAGTATCAGCAATGCCATCTTCACCGTTACAACTTGAACCAAACAATGAGCCATCGCCCCAAATATGGCGCAAACCCAAATAGTGACCCACTTCATGCACGAGCGTTCTGCCTTGCATCAGCAAAGGCGTCGGGCGGTCGGGATAATTATAAACCAAACCTTCTTTTCCAACCGTTCTGAAATCCACAACTACACCATCCAAGTTTTTAGACGGCGCGCTTGAGCCATCAGGCCAATTCGTCAAGCCCGCAGGCGGATAAGCAAAACCTAAAACTTGACCCAATTGAAGACTTAAAAGTTCAAGCGGCTGAATTTTACACACCCAGATATTCAAATATCTATCGGGGTCAATCGCATTGCTACCACCTTTGTCGGCTTGCTTCACTTGATTGGGAATTTGATCCGTTTGCGATAAAATATTGGGCTTGAAAAGCGCAGTTGTTTTCACCCGCACTATTCTATCCAATTTGAATTCAACATTCGCATCGGCAGCAACGGGCTTAAAAATGGCTCTTGTATTGGTGGTATCCGAGTTTTTACGGCGATAGCTTTCCGTCAAAACCGTGATTTGGTCTTTAATACGCGTGTCAGAAATGTTTTCCTCATCCGCATTATACACCACATGGACAATGACATTAACGGTGTATAATTTATCTCCGCGCGTCTGAAGTGCACCTTTTTTTAATAGAGATTCATAGGTACGGTCAACGGCATTTTTAAAATCAGGAGTCACTAAAGATTGGTATTTCAAAACTTCATCATGAAAACACGGCGATACCTCAAATGAGCTTTGGGATATTGCGATATTTTGCAGTAAAAGTAAAAAAGCGGTGAAAAGTAGGCATTTCCTATTCATTGTTATCGGCTTTTGTTTAAAAATTAGAAATTGTTTTAAAATATAAAGGGACACACCATTGAAATACACTTTTCATTGGTGCCAATATGCTTCTAATTTAACCCGATAAAAGTTGAATGGAAAAATGCTTAAGGAGTGTAGTCTCAAAAAGGCATTTGTCGCATTGTTGTTTGTTTATGGTCGTAAATATAGAGAATTATTCATGCGTAACCGTTTGATTTAAAAGCCATTAAGAGATTGTTAACATTATGTATATACATGAAACGGGGTAAAATCCCGCTTTTACTGCGGGGGTATTTGCGCGCTAACTCTTTGAGGGTTTAGAACCCTCAAAGAGTTTTATATGAAATATCACGTATTTCAATGGTTTATGAAAAGCGGGATTTTACCCCGTTTCATGTATAGCAATTCCGTATATGAGCTAAAGAGCCTTAGGCTCGACCGATATTGTAGCCGTGGATTTTAATCCACGGTCAGAGGTAAAACGTTTTTTCAGTCCCATCGGGACGGTACATATAACCTTAAACTATTGATTATCAATCTCTTAAATTATACGTGCCGAGCCTACGGCTCTCCGATACTGAGGGGTATCTTTTCCGGGGATTAAAATCCACGGCTACAAAACCTGCCGAGCCTACGGCTCTTTTAAGTCATATACTGAAATGCTGCATTATGTATCAAAATGCTGAGGGGTATCACACATTGCGCATGATACCCCTCAGTAAGTAGGCGTAAAAAATAATCGCTGCTATCGTCGGGCTGTAAAATGTGAAAAATGCGGAGCGTAGCGGAGTATTTTTCACATTTTATAGAACC
>JANMYC010000086.1:0-1692 GCA_031381715.1 Saprospiraceae bacterium | reverse complement strand
ATTCATCTTGTATTAGCTCTTCGATAACTTTCATGTTAAGCAAATTTCTGTCTTTACTTAATCTTTCAATTTGACGTTCAATAGCTTTGATCTTCTTATCCGCTTCTTTGCGCTGAGCTGTGGTTTCGGGTGTTTTAATCGGCAAAGCAGCCTGAGTGCTTATCCAATCTTCTTTTAGAGCTTTTATTAAAAAACCTGTTGGATTATCTTTATTTTTACTTTGTCGCAGCAATGCCAACTTCTCAAGGTAATATACTTCAAGGGTTGAACAGCGCAGCTGAGCCGCCGCTCTTTTCGTGGCATCTCCAATTATGTCAAAACCTTGCACCAAATAAGCTGTTATATTTTGCTGATTTATACCAAAACCTTCCAATTGCTCAATGATAATCTGAGAAAAAGCGGAAGTTTCCTCCTCTATCTCTCCTAATGTATCCACCAAAAAGCTCAATTCGGCTTGGTTCGTCTCTTTAGTAGGCGTATTGGTAAAAATTAAAAACTGCAACCCCGTAACACTGCGTCCCGTCTTAATTTCTTCAAATTTAAAGGCTAAATTGGTATTTTCTCTCAATTGAATCTGCGACGGTACAATCACCCTTTTTTTCAAATCATTGTAGGTATATGTCATGGGTGCGCCGACTTTTTTCTTAAAATCCTCGACATCAAATTGCCTATGACCAATTTTTTTATATTGGTTAAATAATTCGTACAAACGGATGGCGTAGGTGCTTGTCAATCTCGGAATATATTTGAGCTGATAAGTCGTAAAATTGCCTTTTAATGCCGTCAAATGCGGGACAAGGTCAGGTGAAACAGTGAACGTGATTTCTCCTTTGGGTATATCTAATAAGTAAGATGACAAGAAAAAAGCGTTCAAAACCTTGCCATTGTCAAAGGGAATTTCAATGGGTTCTTTATTTAAACGTTTGGCAATATCTTTAAGGTCTGAGTAAAAACGATTCCAAGCTGTGCCCTGCGACCAACCCAAATAATATTTTAATTGAGTAATGGACATCGTCACTTTCAGCGTTTCGCGCGGGTCGTTGGGGTTAATGAAACCGATAATGAGTTTGGCAACCTTGTGCGCCAAAGTTGTCAAATTAGAAGAATAATAAGCCTCTATCAAACTATTGGATTGGGTAACCGACAGATTGTTCTTCTCAATCTTATTTATATTGGTTCGTCCCTTGTTATCATCTTTGTTATTCATAATGCAAATATACAAAAACGACATAATAAACGAAATGTCGTTTATTATTTTTTAAAACGTACTCAAAATGTCGTTTTTAATTTAATTGAGAACAACCAAATACAAAGGAAATTACGACGCGCTGAATTTTTATACTCAAAATGTCGTTTTTAGAATCTTGAAAACAGCATAAATAGTTGACAAAAAAGGATAACTACCAAGTTTATACTCAAAATGTCGTTTTTAATCCTTTTTTCTCAACTGATTTGAAAGCAATTACCATTGATTATCAATGACTTATGCCCACAGGATAAAGAAATAAAAAACGTACTCAAAATGTCGTTTTTCGCACTCAATGTGTCGTTTAAAGCACTCAAAATGTCGTTTTATTGTACTCAATGTGTCGTTTTTAATCCTCAAAATGTCGTTTTTTTTTTCATAAAACATTGAAAATCAATTAGTTATGGGCGAAGAAAACAAGAATAAAAACTAAAAAATAAACAAGA
>JANMYC010000069.1:0-9194 GCA_031381715.1 Saprospiraceae bacterium | reverse complement strand
CACATCTAAAACGCCCGCTTGGATAGCATCCAAACGTGAATTGACACCCACAACACTGTGATAATAACGAACAACTTGCCCATGATTCGCTATCAAACGTATTTTTTGAGCCAATTCATCATTATTTGTCATCAAAGCACCACCGTCACCGTAGCAACCTAAGTTTTTGGAAGGAAAAAAAGAGGTGCAACCAATGTCGCCAATTGTGCCCGTTTTCTTTTTTTCACCATTTTTAAAGGTATAATCAGCCCCAATCGCTTGCGCATTATCTTCGACGACGAATAAATTATGCTGTTTTGCCACTTCCATAATGGCTTCCATATCACAACTTTGACCGAAAAGATGGACTGGCACAATGGCTTTTGTGCGGGGCGTAATGGCGTTTTCCACTATTTCAGCGGTAATATTGAACGTTTTAGGGTCAATATCGACCATTATTGGCGCAAGTTGTAAAAGAGCAATTACTTCAGCCGTCGCCACGTAAGTGAAAGCAGGAACAATCACTTCATCGCCGGGCTGTAAACCCAAAGCCATCAGAGCGATTTGCAGGGCATCCGTACCATTGGCACAAGGGATTACGTGTTTGACAGAAAGATACTTTTCTAAGTTTTTTTGAAAAGAGGCAACTTGTGGTCCTCCGATAAACATGGTCGCATCCACACAAGTGCGAATCGCGGTATCAACTTCTTTTTTTATCTTTTTATACTGACCCTTGAGGTCAACCATTTGAATGGATTCAGGTACTTTTTTAACTTCCATTGATACTATTTTCGATTGAAAACGGTTTAAACTTTTCTCAATCGTATCTTTTATTCGATTTTTTTCAATAAATGTGCTTCAATATCTATCTGCAAGGAATATCCGGAATTGGTCAACTCTACCATAACCCGTTCTTTGCCTTGAATATTAATCAAGCGACCTTTCAGACCCAATAATGGACCAAAAACTACTTCCACGAAATCCCCACTTGTTAAATAGTCTTTTTCAATAGCCATCACTTCAATATTTTCACCAATAAGTCGGCGAATAAGATCAATTTCAGATTCGGGTATTGAAAGCAGATTTTGCCCAAATTTCAGAAAACCATGTACATATTCCGTTTGTAGAACCTTGGCGTATTCATCTTTTTTAATTTTAACGAAAACAAAACTATTGATGAGGGGTAATTCTACATGACGGATTTTGCTTGTATAACGTCTCGTCAGGTTGCGAATCGGCAAATAAGCATTTATGCCGTAAAAGGTAAGTTGTTTGATGGCTAATTTTTCACTTTTATATCGAGTATGTACCGCAAACCAGCGCGGTTCAGTATCACTCAAGTGGTTCTCATTGACTATTTTGGATGACATTTAGCTTAAGGTCTTTGTTAAAATTTAAGTTTAAGATCATTCATTGCTTTCAAGAATGATTTGTAAAATAGTATGTTTTATAAAAATTTATTTGTCTTTCGACCATAATAACAAAGGCATGGTATCAAAACGAGCCAAGTCTAAGCCACCAAATTCACTATCTTGATATATTACATAACGAATTTTACGGCTTACCAGTTTCTCCGTTTTTTCAATCAAATTGATTAGATACGACTTATCAATATCGCCCACAAAAATCAAATCAATAATATTACTATCCGAGCCTTTTGAAAAATCGCCAATTAAAAACACCCGTTCAACCATTCCCAATCGCTCAATCACGTTTTCAATCACATGATCAAGTCCGACATGTTTCAATAAAATATTATGGATTTCTTGAAAAAGTGGGTGCGTGGTGTTGGCTTGAAACATTTTTTTATTGCCAATATTTTCAGATTTTAACATGCCCGCTTGCTCAAAACGATTGATTTCTACCCGAATAGCGTTCGTGGATTCACCAAACTCTGACTCCAACCCACGCAAGTAAGCTTTCGTATTGCTATTGAGAAAAAATTTCAATAACAATTTGACACGGGTTTTGGATGAAATCAATGCTTCAATCATATACACAAATTTGAGTAGCAAAATTACTCAAATTTGTGTATATTTTCATGTATCATTTCTTAAAATAAACAACACCTTATAAAATTAATAAATACTTCACCTCCAGTTTCTTTTTCCTGACCATCATATTCGATTCCTCAGCTCTGATTTACATTTTAAAAACGCTCATCCACAAACTCACAAATTATATGACCTATTAAAATGTGCATCTCCTGAATGTGCGCCGTTTTATCGGATGGTACAATTATTTCCGCATCGCCCATCCCCCTCAGTATACCACCATCTCTACCCAAAAATAGAACGATTTTTAAGCCTTTTTCACGGGCTTTTTCAGCCGCTTTTATAATGCTTGCGCTATTTCCTGACGTTGAAATGCCAATAAAAACATCGCCTTCATTACCCAAACCTTCGATTTGGCGAGCAAAAACCCGCTCAAAACCATAGTCATTTGCAATCGCTGTCAATGCCGAAGTGTCCACTGTCAAAGCAATGGCAGGGAACGATTGTCGCTCTTTCACAAATCGCCCTATGAACTCTGCCGCAATGTGTTGCGCATCCGCAGCCGAACCACCATTGCCCGCCAACAAAATTTTCTTACCCCTTAGTATCGCCTCATTACAGAGGTTACAAATGGCTGAAATATCACTTTCCAATGCCGTCAACCGCTCTGCTGTGGCAATATGTTCCGCTATAACTTTTTGAATATCCAATTTATATTTAATTTAAAAATACTGAGTTTGAAACCTAGTCAACACCCAGATTAGTGAAATTCGTGAAATCCCATAAATTCATGGCTCAATAATACTTCTTCAGCTTTAAATAATTCTGTACATAATCCTCAATGCCTTCTTCGAGAGAGTAAAATTTTTCATCATACCCCTCAGTATGCAGCTTGTCCATGTTCGCTTCCGTAAAATATTGGTATTTATCACGAATATCTTCGGGCGTTGGTATATAATTGGTTTTCAATGGTTTATCGACATTTTTAAATACATTTTTAACCAAATCATTAAACGGTCGTGCCTTGCCCGTACCCAAATTATACAAGCCCGAATGCACCTTGTCATAATTTTGATATAGAAACCAAATGACTTTTAAAACGTCTTTTACGTACACAAAATCCCGCATTTGCTCCCCATCCGCATAATCTGGTCTATGACTTTTGAAAAGATTGACCTCGCCTTGTGCATTAATTTGATTAAAAAAATGAAAAATGGTGCTTGCCATTCTCCCTTTATGGTACTCATTGGGTCCATAAACGTTGAAAAATTTTAAGCCAAACCAGTGTAAGTTTTGAGTTTCGTCCCGAGTACTCGGGATTGAGTTTTGAGTTGTCAACTGTTTAATGTCACCCATCGCCTGTTGACTAATCACCCATTTATCAAACTCATTTTTTGAAACGCCATACGGATTCAAAGGCTGTAAATCAAAAGATACTGAGGGGTCGTGGTCGTCATAGCCCAATTCACCATTTCCGTAAGTCGCTGCTGATGACGCATAAATAAGCGGAATCGAATATTTTTCACAGATATTAAAAACATCTTTTGAAAACTGTACATTCAATTTTTCATGGATAGCATAATCAAATTCGGTCGTATCAGTCCTTGCGCCGATGTGAAAAATGAAAGATACTGAGAGCCTGTCCCGACTACTCGGGAGGGCATTTTCACCAAACCACTGTATAAACGTCTCACGTTCAATGCGTTGTGTAATCTGCTTACCTACTAAGTTAGGCTCTTTTTCTGTCTTTGAAAAATCGTCCACGGCGATAATATCCGTAATACCTCTTTCATTTAAAAAGCCAATTAAGCAACTCCCAATAAACCCATAAGCCCCTGTTACAACTATCATTTTATTCCAGTTTAAAATTTAGAAGTGCAAATTTCAGCTTTTAAAATGGATTTTTAAAATAAAACTCAATTTCTAAACACTATGAGAATATTTTAATACGATGAAAAAATATATTCAAAAAGGCTTTTTAATTTTACTTTACTATCGGCATAAAATGTAACACAAAAATTCTGTACATTTTCAATAAAATTCTTTAAATTTGTGTAAAAAGAACTAATGAGTGCTATTCCCGCTTATGACGAAATTGCTGTGTTGCTTGCTAAACTTGACCCTCCCAAAGTTTTAGCATTACAACCTTCTGAGGCAAGTCAAAAAAGGTTGTCAGAATTGTTAGATAAAAATAGAAATGAAGTCCTTACTCAAGACGATAAATACGAATTAGACCGTCTGCTCGCTCTTGACCATCTTATTGCCCTTGCCAAAGCTCACGCGAGAATTCAATTAATTAAATGAGTCGTTATATTCCAGACACTATACGTTTATCCGTGAAGCAGCGTGCCCAAAACCGTTGTGAGTATTGTCGTGTCCATCAAGATGATTTCTTTTTCCCTTTTGAAATTGACCATATTATAAGTTTGAGACATGATGGATTAACCTCAATCGCAAATCTTGCGCTTTCTTGTAGTACATGTAACCGTTTTAAAGCTGCTGATATTGGTACTTATTTAGATGGGAATAAGCGTTTTATTCGACTTTTTAATCCTCGTATTGACAATTGGTTTAAACATTTTGAAGTTAATAACGGTGAAATTATTGCTTTAAATTCTATTGCAAGAGCGACTATTAAACTCTTAGATTTAAATAATCCAGATAGAATTGTTTTAAGACAAATTTTAATAATGGCTCAACGCTACCCTTAAAACAAAGGGCTTTGAGCCATTAACTCAAAACCCTTTACTCAAAACTCAAAACTTTATTTCTTCTCCAACTCTAACCCCTGCAAAATACCTTTTTCCATTGCAGGTACACCTCTTTGCATCCAACGTGGCATCGGCGCATCTTTCAGGTAGTAATCAAAATATTGCTGCATACGGATTTGGTAATCAATGCGATTTTGCAATTTCACGGGCCAATGTGGTTCATCGTTGTAATTAAGCATCCAAACGGGCTTGTCTAAACGGCGCAACGCCCCGAAAAACTCAATGCCTTGATACCACGGCACGGCCCCATCTTTATCATCGTGGAGTATCAAAACGGGCGTTTGAACCTTATCAATGCTGAAAATTGGTGAATTTTCGAGGTAACGCAATGGGTATTCCCACAAACTGCCTCCAATTCGGCTTTGAGTATGCTCGTATTGGAACATACGCATGATGCCCGTTTCCCAACGAATACCACCGTAGGCACTTATCATATTCACCACAGGCGCACCCGAACCTGCACAACGGAACATATTCGTTTTAGTCACCAAATACGCCACTTGATAGCCACCCCACGAATGCCCTTGAACAGCCACACGTTTTTCATCAACAAAACCTTTATCGATCAAATGCGTCACGCCTGCTACCACCGAATTCAAACAACTTTCGCCGGGATAACCCGTGCGATATGGTATATCAGGGTTGAAAACCAAATACCCTCTGTTGCTGTAAAAAGTATAATTAATTTGCGAACGCAAGGCTTCTAAAGTGCGATAACTATTCAAATCATCACTGCTTTTTTCATAAAAATTGACAATCATCGGGTACTTTTTCTTAGGGTCGAAACCTTCGGGCTTGACGAGCATACCCCTCAGTTTTTGACCATCCAAAGAAGTCCATTCTACCAACTCAATCGTTCCCCAATTGTACTCACTTTGCTGAGGATTGACATTGCTGATGCGTTGTGTATTTTTAAAATCAGTCGTTAAAAGCAAGTCTGGGAAAGTTTGAAAATTCTGTTTTGTCAACACCATTGAAGGGGCATTTTTTGCTTTTAAAACACGCTCAGAATATTTAAAGCCCTCTAAGATTTCGGTTGAAACGGTATTTTTACTTAAATCCAAATACGCATAACCTTCTTTTTTATCATTTTCATTAAAAATATGGAGCAAAAGGCGGGCATTCGGTTCTATAAAACGCTCTTCATCATCGAGTTTGACGTAGCGATACACATTTTGTTGTTTACGACCATCGGTGAGGCGTTTTTTTGTCCCGATACTGAGGGGGTCAATTTGCCAAATATCATAGCGGTCATAAACCAAAACGGACTTATCATCACGTGTCCAACCAATGCCACCATACGACGACGGATTATCGGGCACATCATTTTCCTCTTCGTAAAAAGGTACCGTTTTATTATCCGTCAAGCGAATCGTATTTTTATTTAAAACGGAATAAGCGAACCATGTCGAATCCAGAGAATTGTACCAATACACGTACTTCGCTGCGGGCGACAACTGCGCACCACCCCGTATTTTTTGCACGATAGGTGTCTTTTTACCCGTTTTTAAATCCACTAAAAAGTAATCACGAGCCGCATACCCCAACCACGTTGATTCACGAGCGTAAGGCTCATCGGTGTAAGCCAATGCTATATCTGCGTTTTTATTTTCAGCGTAATTGGCTTCTGGTACTGAGGGGTCATTGACAGCGATAAGTTGTTGACTACCAACGTTATACACCATATCAAAGCTGCGTTTTCGGTCACGTTCAAGGGTCACTTTTTGCTGTGTGTGCATGCGGGCATCGGTATGGCTCCACACCTCTACGCTGACAATTTCTTCAGGCAAAAGAGTGGTATCATTCAATATCGGTTGTGGCGCAACGCCGAAATAGAGTTTCGTTCCATCTTCTGAAAAATTCGGTTTGGCATTTTCACTGACAATGAAATTTTTCATGCTGCCAAAATCCGCATTGGAGCGAGCGATGACTTTGGCAGAGTCCATTTTATCCGTCCAAAACATCATATTATAGGGGCGCAAACGCTCTTTTGTGGTGTCCACATCGGCAATAAAAGCGGATTGAGTGCCCATTTCATCGAGGGCAATTTGCTTGTATTTGCCTTTTTTTCTAAAAATAGTTTTAAGGGCATTTTTATCACAATCAAAAACGTGAACCCCCGCAACCAATATCGAATCTTTACCCGTATCCGCTACCAATAATCGCTTGCCTTTTTTAGCAAAAGAATATTCCATAGCATAGAAAAAAGTATCCTTGCGGTTGGTCGCTAAATTGTGTAAAATGACCTTTGAGCCATTGTCTTTATCCTCTTTTTTGAGCTTAGATTTAGACGTTGAAGTGCTGTCTTTAGGTATAGATTTGCCGTTTTTATCTTCTTTTTCAGGTTTATCAGCCTCCAATTGGTAAGCGATAAAGCCCGACCACTTTTGTGGCACGCTGAATGATTTGACATTCGCCACTTTAGCAATTTGTCCCGTGGAAAGATTGTAAATGCCCAAAGAATCCTTTGGGAGGTCTTCATCCTTTACTTTTTTACGGCGTTTAGCTTTCAAAGAGTCCAATGGCTGTTTTATTTTAAAAATTAAAAACGCATTGTCTTCGGTAAAACGCCCTTCGGCACCTCGCTCAAAAGCAGTGGTCGTGCCAGTGGAGGCGTTCCAAACGTATTGTGTAGCATCCCCCTCAGTATTCGACACTGTTGAGTACGTCACCCACTTGCCATCGTTGGAAATCCGTTGCTGTTCAATTTTTTTCCAGATGCCATACACATCGTGATTCATGGTTTTCTTTTGGGCTTGAGCCACAGAGAAAAAAAGGAGACAAGATAAAAGGAGCGTTAGTTTTTTCATCATTAAAAGTAATTGGTTAAATGATTCATCAAAACTTAAAAATACAACCTAAGTTTTGAGTGAAAACATTTTTATCCCCAATTTTAGAAATAACCCCACGAAATACTGAGGGGTATAAAAAAAAGGTCGGACATTTTTAAATGACCGACCAATTCAACATTATTTTCTAACCCTATTATATAACCTTAAATATCTTTTTTCTATTTTTATTTGCGACCACTCATTTTTGTGTGGTACGCTCCTGGGCAACCGTAACCTCTTTGGCATGATGACATAAAGATTGAAACTGCTACTAATACAAGTACTGGGAGTAAGATGGATTTTAAATTACGTTTGTTCATTATTAAATCAGTTTTAAAATTAAAAAATTATTTTATTATTGTTTGTGATTAATAATTGGCAAAGACTTTACCAAAGGGCATTTTAGGTCGTGGTATATTTTAAACATTTATTTTTGTAAATCTTAATCTACCTTTTTTCAATTACGTCCAATAAATTCTAATTATAGTCCTTGATTTTACCATTTTGTAAAACTAAAATATATATTTGCTCAAATATTATATTACTACAGGTTGTTTCACGCCTAATGGCTTAATAAGCAAGTTTTCTCTTAATTTTCATTTATTTCATAACATTATAGCAAACATGGATAATCTGAATCGTTACCTCCAGATGGCAATGGATTGGGCTGTCGTCTTTTTACCCAAAGTCTTTTTGGCATTTATTATTTTGTGGGTGGGCTTGCGCGTTATCAGTAAACTCAACAATGTAACCAATAGGGCATTATCGGCACGAAACATAGATTCTACCATTCGCCCTTTTTTTAGTTCCATGGTGGATGTGGGTTTAAAATTTTTCTTGTTTTTAATAGTAGCCGGCATATTTGGTTTTGAAATAACGTCTATTTTAGCCCTCATTAGTGCTTTGGCATTTGCGGTGGGCTTGGCTTTGCAGGGCAGTTTGGGGCATTTTGCAAGTGGCATTTTACTTTTAATTTTAAAACCTTACAAAGTGGGTGATGAAATAAAAGTGGGCGATGCTGAAGGCTTTGTGGAAGAAATCCAAGTTTTCAATACCGTGCTTAAAACGAGAGATCATCGGGTGATAACGGTTCCGAACGGCATCGTTACCTCTGGAAATATCATCAATCACACGACTTTGGGTTTGAGGAGAGTAGATATGTCTTTCACGGTGGATGAACCCAATAAAGTGTCGACTGTAAAAAATGCGATTATTAAAGCGGCTCAGGGGTGTACGATGATATTAAATGACCCTCCGATGGAAGTCTTTTTAGAGTTTTTCAACTGTGATGAATTGCATTTTGCCGTTCGCCCTTGGTGTAAAAGTGAGGATTATTGGGCGGTGTGGTCATATATGCAAGAAGCGATTAAAGACGAATTTGATGAAGCTGATTTAACAGGTAATGTGCATTATGTCCAAATGGTTCAAGATAGGGCTGAAGTGAAATCGGCGAGGCATGAATCATGATAAAAACTAAGTAAGGGATAAAGTAAAA
This sequence comes from Saprospiraceae bacterium, assembly GCA_031381715.1. Classification (GTDB taxonomy): domain Bacteria; phylum Bacteroidota; class Bacteroidia; order Chitinophagales; family Saprospiraceae; genus JAAFJT01. Next base: position 124 of record JANMYC010000069.1, on the reverse strand, counting down.
AATAACCTACCCAACTAAGTTCTTCTATTTCCCTTACTCTGCGTTAAATTGCTTTTAAATAATTCATTATTTCTCAATCAATTTGCCTTGATTAAGAAAAATATAAGAACCAATTTGGGTAGTT
>JANMYC010000054.1:0-16599 GCA_031381715.1 Saprospiraceae bacterium | reverse complement strand
TTTATAGAGCCGACTTAAAAAGATTGTAGTGTTTGTTTTAGCCCAACTACTTATGCTTAATTAAAAACGTCGTTTTTTGCAACTTTCTTTTCCATTAATGGTTTTATCCTTTATGAAAAGAATGTTACATCAGTAAATTTTCAAAATTTAAAATAAATACAGGGTGGCAGTATACTCCATAAAAGATTTAGAAAAGCTCTCAGGCATAAAAGCACATACCATCAGGATATGGGAGCAACGCTATAATCTAATCTGTCCGTCCCGCACAAAGACTAATATTAGATATTACGATGATACTGACATCAAGTTGCTTTTAAATATAGCCTTATTAAATAAAAATGGGATAAAAATTTCAAAAATCTCCACAATGACACGTGAGGAGATTGCTGAAAAAGTGGCTCAGATATCAGAAGTGAACTTTGAATACGATACTCAATTAGATGCACTCACCATTTCTATGATAGAAATGGATGAATATAAATTTGACCGAATCCTCTCAAGCAATATTCAACAAATAGGCTTTGAACGCACAATGATGGATGTTATCTATCCATTTTTAGAGCGATTGAGCCTTCTTTGGTTGACGGGTTCAGTCAATCCTGTTCAAGAGCATTTTATGAGCTATTTGCTGCGCCAAAAAGTGATTGTGGCAATTGATAGTGAGCCTTTGGCGTTTGGGAGAGATACTAAAAAGTTTGTCATTTATCTTCCTGAAGGGGAGCGTCAAGAATTGAGCCTTCTTTTCATGCACTACATGCTCAAGTCAAGACAATATCACGTAGTCTATCTGGGACAAGAAATCAGCCTTGATGATTTAAAAGATTGTTCGATTGTGCATAAGCCCGATTTTATATTCACGCTCATCAATGAGCCATTCGCAAAAATCTCTGTTCAAAAATATCTCGATAGTATTTCAAACCTTTTTTGTGGTGCCAATATCCTTGTTTCAGGCTATCAAGTTGTGACCAAAGAGTTGGATGTACCCCAAAATGTGCATATACTCAAAAGCTTTCAAGAAACAATTGAATATATAGATAGGCTCAAGTATCAGAATACTTCAAAAGTGCTGGTCTAAAAAAAATATTTGAGATAGAAACTAAAAACCGCTTAACAATTTGAATTGTTAAGCGGTTTTTAGTTTTAAACAAGTGTGTTTTATCAATTTAGATTATCAACGCAATTATTTACGTTTGTTCTTATTGATATTATTGGTGCTATTTATATTTGACCTATTACTATTGCTACCACCGTTATTATTATTTCTGTTGCGGTTATCACCACCCCCTCTATTATCATTTCTGTTATCGCTTCTGCTGTCGTTTCTATTATCTCTTCTAAGGCCTCCACCGCCACCAGATTGAGTAGTGCGGTTACGGTCTCTGTCTCTATCACGAGGATTCAAACTTTGGCTACTCTTGTTACGGCTTGCGTTTGCGAGACCATCAATGCGGCTGTCATCATCTAAGCTTACTTGATTATTAGAAAGAATAGCCAAGTCATTTTTTATCAAATCATCGCTCACAAAATGTTCTCTATTCCATGTCTTGTAAGCCATTTTCATATACGAGCCGATGGTGTTCACAAACCCTGTTTTGATGTAACCAGGTTCCATTTTGATGGCTTTCTTAATCATCAATTGCACATTATTGCCATAATGACGGAATCGAGTATCCTGTAACGGGTAGGGTACTCGTTCTGGTTTTACACGGGCATCTTCGGGGCGAGGCTTTTGACCATTAGGCGTTCTGGCATCCAAATCATATTTTGCGATATGAAATAAATGATGCCAAAGTTTATCTCTATAATCCTCAACATTTTTACTTTGAGGGTATAATTGTTGAATCAAATTGATTATTTCTTCACAAAATGCTTGGCGATATTCGGGATCTTTGATTGTCTGCAAATGACGGACAAGCTGCTGTACATTACGACCATATTCAGGCATTATTAAAAATTCCTGTTGCGTATTGTATATCATTTCTACGGGAGCATTACGATCTTTCACGTGTATTAAATTTAAATGTATAAAAATCACACTAAGATTTTTATGTTCGCAACATATCGGTTACCAATGTATTGCGAACATACCCCCTCAGTATTTTATTGAATAATTAAGTTATTTGGAAACTACTCAACTGTTACAGACTTAGCTAAATTACGAGGTTGGTCAACGTTGCAACCACGCAATACAGCAATATGATACGATAAAAGCTGTAAAGGAATTACCGAAAGCAAAGGTGTCAAAGGTTCGTCAGTATCAGGGATTTCGATTGTATAATCGGCCAATTCTTTGATAATGGTGTCACCCTGAGTAACAATTGCTATCACAATGCCTTTTCGAGCTTTTACTTCTTGTATATTGGATACAATTTTTTCGTAAGCACTTTTATTCGTACAAATAATGACACATGGCATATTTTCATCTATTAAAGCAATAGGCCCATGTTTCATTTCAGCAGCGGGATAACCTTCCGCATGGATGTACGAAATTTCTTTTAATTTTAAAGCACCTTCAAGAGCGACGGGGAAATTATAACCACGACCTAAGTACAAAGCGTTCGGTGAATCTTTAATTTCTCCTGCAATATACTCTACTTGAGCGTTAACTTTCAACACTTCTTCCACTTTTCTTGGAATTTGTTCCATCTCAGTCAAAAGGCGTTGATAATCTGACTTTTTAACTTTACCGCGCTTATAGCCTAAGCTCAAAGCCATCATTGTTAAAAGAGTTACTTGCCCAGTAAATGCTTTTGTGGAAGCTACACCGATTTCGGGACCTGCGTGGATATACGAACCACCGTCAGTCATCCGAGCGATTGAAGAACCTACCGAGTTGACAATACCATAAATCAAGGCGCCACGTTCTTTTGCCAATCCGATAGCTGCTAACGTATCCGCTGTTTCACCTGATTGTGAAATAGCAATAACAACATCTTTTTCAGTAATAATAGGATTGCGGTAGCGGAATTCAGAAGCATATTCTACCTCCACAGGAATGCGCGCTAACTCTTCAAAAAGGTATTCAGCCACCAAACCTGCATGCCACGAAGTACCACAAGCCACAATTATAAGCCTTTCTGCATTAGCAAATCGGTTTTCATGCTCATCAATGCCACCTAATTTTATCCAACCTTCAGAAGCTGAAAGGCGGCCACGCATACCGTCAGAAATTGTTTTAGGCTGCTCATGTATTTCTTTTAACATGAAATAATCATAACCACCTTTTTCTAATGCTTCAATTTCTAAATCCAATTTTTGGATAAAAGGATCTTGGACGGTCTTATTCGCAATGGTTTTTATTTCAAAAGTTCCGTCTCGGCGAATCGTTACGATTTCCTCGTCGTTCAGATATATAACATGTTTCGTATGCTCAATAATAGGAGTTGCATCAGAAGCCAATAAAAATTCATTTTCACCGATTCCTACTACAAGTGGGCTTGCTTTACGTGCCGCCACTATCTTAGAAGAATCTTCTCTGTCCATTACTACAATAGCATAAGCACCTACTACTTTGGTGAGTGCAATGCGAACTGCTTCTTCAAGCGATAAGCTCTCACGCTCTTGTAGCTCTTCTATCAAATGCACCAATACTTCTGTATCAGTTTCGCTATGAAAAGTATGTCCCAGTTTCTGTAAAGCAGTTTTTAAGGTAGAATAGTTCTCGATGATTCCATTATGAACCAAAACAAGTCTTTTATTACCTGAATAATGTGGATGTGCGTTGGTGTCATCAGGTTTTCCGTGAGTTGCCCAACGAGTATGTCCAATACCCATAGTGGCACTTACGTCTTTACCATGAGCAAACTCCATGAGATCGCTCACTTTCCCTTTCTTTTTATAAACGTTTAAATTTTCATTAAGCAATGCAACACCTGAACTGTCATAACCTCTATATTCTAAGCGTTGTAAACCCTTGATAAGGATAGGATAAGCTTGTTTTTGACCAATATATGCTACTATTCCACACATAGTTTGTAATGAGTTTTTGAAAAAAGAAAATGGTTTTTGATAAAATAGCGCTGAAAATAGCTTAGTTTTTGGTAAGTTTTATGCTTTGTATGTGTTTATACTGAGGGGTATCGGTTTTTTTATAAAGCATAAAACTTGCCAAAGAACTGCGAGAATGATATCGATTTTATTTAAAAAATGATATTGAAATCTATAATTTAGTAGTTGGGTTAAAATAACCGATATTTTCGTTTCGAAGCTTGATAGTAAATGTCGATTATTTTTAAACGCCTATTTTGAATTGAAGATATTAGATTTTTGCCTTATAGTTTTGTATAAGTAATATTTAATTTAGCACGATATTTTGAGTGTTTAGGTCCATATAACACTACCCTTGAGCCCTTTTGTTCTTTAAGATGAGGTGTTAAATAGAGAATTGTACCTTGTTTTCCACTAAGCATTAACTGCAAATGGCTTGAAAGATTCAAATAATATTTTTTAACCGCCACACCATTCACTGTTTCGTTGCGTACTGTACCACCAGAGGTTGACAAAAGCTCAGCAACTGTAGAACCTGAATATGAAGCATCGAGATTCAAATCTTTAGTACCTACAAATTGTGCTGTTTTTAATGTTAACTGTTCAATAGCAGGAAATGTTTCAATATTAGTTCCGTTTGCTACTGTTAGTTCCAATTCTGCTTTATTAATGACCACATTACCCAGATTTTTTAAATAAGGGAATTCTAATTTCACATCAGTTCCCGCAAATCCTTGAATAAATAATAAGCTATCCCCCTTCGCTTTACTACCGATGAATGGTTTGATGGGTGCAGTAGCATAGCCCAAGTTGAAATTGGTGTATTTTATTACACCTGTAGTTGGGAATGTGTAGGTATAGTTGGTGGTGTCACCTGTTTTTTTATAGTTAATAGTGAGTCCAGATGGATTTGTACCTGTACCAAGCAAATTGAAACCCATCATACAATTAGTAGGGCTTTCCACTCTTATTTCTAAACCTTTTAACCAAGAGGTAAAATTGGTTTTTGAAGTAGTATCCAAGCTAATGATTTTTTGAGCAAAACTTTTATCAACGGGGATACGAATACGCGGGGTAGCAAAAGTGGTATCTCTTCTTTTTTCAACTCCGGCATCATCCTTGACGATTGTAACAATCATCTCAGTTGTATTAGGCTTAGGAGAAAACAAATAAGAAGCTATGGGTGCTGGTTCGCTTTTACGTTTTTTATTGGAGAAGATATCGTCAATTGATATAGTATCAGTCAAGCGATAAACATTGACCCTTTGTAAGCTTGAGGTGTCTCCGTAGACCCGCCTTGGGTTATAGACTAAATCAACGTATGCAGTAAATGATTCGACGAAACTAAAATCAGGAAGAGCGGATCCTGTTGTCAATTGAGTGTAAATGCGAGCGTCAGTGTTGCCGAAAACTGGATCTGCTACGTTACCGAGTAACATATTTGATGTTTGAATGAGTATAGAATCTACAGGATCTGTTACGGCATTTATAGTTAAAGTATCCGTGAATTTTAGATTTAAGGTATCGCTAATAAAAAGGTCGGCACCTAATTGACTCGCGTCGCTACAAGATACTGTCGATAAGGTTAGGAGTACTGCTAATGTAGCCCCGAAGGCTAAAAGGATATTTTTCATATTTTTCATCTCACCCATGTTTTTTCGTTGTAGAACGTCAAAATACTGAGGGGTCGCTGTCTTTGATTAATAAAAAAATTAAGTCTTCATTTATAAAATGCTGGTATTCAGCTTTTTATAAAAAAAGTATTTATAAAAAAGATTTGATAATCCCAACTTTTGGGATTACCAAATCTAATATGGACTTTCAATATAAGTTTCAACTAACCTACTACCTCAGTCTCAATTGAGTTATAAAACTCCAAATAGGCTTTGCCCAATGAAGTTTCATCCACAAACTCCAACACCGGTTTGTCGCTCTCCGAAAGCATTTCATTGATTTCAGGATTCATCTCTGGACTGCCTTTGATGATAGCATCTGAAAAAGTAGCTGCCCCTTTGTGCATATCAGCCACATCTCCTTTTTTGAAACCTAAAAGGTCGTCAGATTCAAGGTTGTTGATGGATGCTTTTTGTGCAAATGAATCATAGTCAAATTTCTGAGTCAATGAATCATACAATGAATACACAATTTTAGCGGGCTGAAACAATGGGTCGTTTTTGTAAGCTGTACGCAAATACAACGGAATCAATGATGTCATCCAGCCGTGGCAATGGATAATATCAGGCGACCAGCCGAATTTACGAACCGTCTCAATTGCTCCTTTGCAGAAAAATACTGCGCGGTCAATGTTATCATCGAATGATTGTCCCTCAGAATCCTCAAAAACGGATTTCCGTTTGAAAAACTCCTCATTATCCAAGAAATATACTTGAATACGACTACCAGGTAGCGACGCCACTTTGATGATGAGAGGATAATCATCGTCGTTAACGATGATATTCATGCCCGAAAGGCGTACTACCTCATGCAAACGGTGGCGACGCTCATTGATTGTACCAAAGCGCGGCATAAGGATTCGTATTTCACACTGATTATCGTTAAGGTAAAGAGGTAGACGGTTTGAGATTTGTGCTATTTCAGAAAGCGCCGTGTAGGGTTCGATTTCCTGTGCAATGATGAGAACTTTCTTTTTACTCATGAAGCCAATCTTATTTTTTAAATCAATATTTGTAAAGAACTACTAAAAAGCTTTGAATATTGCTCTCTATCGGATAAATCGTGGTAGAGAATTTTCGAAAGTCATAGATGACTTATGTAAAAAAACAGTAGGAAAATAAAGGGAGATACGCTCAAAAGTGCTTGTAAGTAGGGGTTTAAAAATAAACGGGACTTTTTTGTCGTCTTAAAAAAATATAAGTAACTGACTGAAAGGAAGTTACGTTGTTTTTTTAGGATCGACTTAAGAAAAAAAGTATCGTTTATTTTAGCCCAACTACTTATTGCTCAAGTTTTCTAAATTCCTCTATTTCTGCTCATTTTGTAAACTGGGTTCCCCAATCATGTTTACTCAATGAAATCGCTCATTAATAGTTTTTATTAAAACTCCTGCAAAGATACATCATAATTATGATTTTTTTTAGTTTTTCATCCATTATGATACCTTTTTGACAATTAAAAAAGGAAAATTTCAAAAAACAAATATCTTTGCTGCTGCAAAAAACGATATAGTAGCGGGCGATGCTTCAAAAGAAATCACTTTATTCTCTTGATTTGTTTATTTTTTTAACTAAATCATGGCGTTTACAGTAATAACAAAAGAGATATGCTTGATATTCGTTCTTTTTTTAAAGCGAACAGTAGTACTTTTTAATACTGCTTTTTAGAACCAACAGGGTTATCAGAAAAATACTTAATATTGCTTTTTTTAAGCAGTTTTAAAAAGAAATCGTTAATCATTAAAATGTCTCTCAATATATTTAAAAATGCTTATTTTTAAAAGAGTTTCTGACTTACAAAAACATCTTAACTCTTTAAAAATCAAAGAGTCACAGATTGGATTTGCGCCTACTATGGGTGCTCTACACAAAGGACATGCTTCCCTTATTTCACGTTCAAAGGCGGATAATCACGTAACGGTAGCGAGTATATTCGTGAATCCAACTCAATTTAACGATAAAAAAGATTTGGAGAAATATCCTCGAACGCCCGAAAAAGATATTGAATTGCTCGAAGAAGCAGGGTGCGATATTCTTTTTATGCCGGATGTGTCAGAGATTTATCCCGAAGGAACTACCCCCTCAGTAAAATTCAATTTTGGGAAGTTGGATAGAGTTTTGGAAGGTACTTTCCGTCCTGGTCATTTCGATGGTATGGCTCAAGTGGTATATCGCCTGATGGATATTGTAAAACCTGACCATATTTACATGGGTCAAAAGGATTTTCAGCAACAAGCCATCGTTTCGTCAATGCTCGCTCAAGCAAAAATGAAAACAGAACTGGTGATGTGTGAAATCATCAGAGAAAATGATGGTTTGGCGTTATCGAGCCGAAATGTGCGCTTAACACCTGAGAGCAGAGCTATTGCACCCTTAATTTTTAAAATATTGCAAGCTGCGGCTGATATGGTGAGCGATTATTCTCCAGCCGAAATTCAGAAAACTTGTGCAGAGAAGTTGCGCAATGAGCCCCATTTTAAGCTCGAATATTTTGAAATTGTGGATGGTAGAACACTGCTTCCTATCCGATTGTTTGAAGATACGGATTTTGCCGTTGCGGTAACTGCCGTTTGGTTGGGTGAGGTGCGATTAATTGACAATATGATTTTGAAACAATCCATCCCTCAAGATGATTTGAGCGAATATTAAAATGCGTATAAACTGCGTTAAAATAGTTCCTCTGTATTTACTTTTTTAAATGAAAAATATCTATACCAAATAGCCGAATAATGTGGATTGAAGTTGTAAAATCAAAAATACACCGTGTAAAAGTAACCGAAGCTCAACTCAATTATGTAGGGAGCATCACTATTGATGAAGATTTACTGGACGCAGCGGGTATGATTCCGAATGAAAAAGTGCTCATCGTCAATAATAATAACGGCGCACGCTTAGAAACTTACATAATTAAAGGCGAAAGAGGCTCAGGAGTGATATGCTTAAATGGTGCCGCTGCTCGCTTGGTGCAAGTAGGTGATATTGTCATCATTATTTCATTCGGTTACATGGATTTTGAAGAAGCTAAAAAATGGGAGCCTACTGTCATTTTTCCGGATGAGAATAACCATCTAATTTAATGCTTTAAAAGGATATTTCAGAAAACAGACATGAGTCACCTCGATACATCGAAGTGACTCATGTCTGTTTTAGAACTTTAAAATGTAATGATTTGTATAAAACGAAATTGTGCTATCGTTTTTTTCAAGTTAGGATGTTTATAAAAAGAATTTTGCGAAACAAATTAAGCGAAAAGCAACTAAGGGTAAGTTTTGAAATTTTGATCAAAGTAATCTAATAATTTTTTACCCACAAAAATAGCCGCTAAAATAATGGTGTACGTGAGTGTTGCTGTCATAAAACGTTTTTTATGTCAAAAATTAATTTTAGCTTGTGAACGTACCGAATATCAAATCGGGTTAAAATTAAAAAAAAAATTCAATGCATAGTGATTTGAAAGATTATTTGAACGATTCTGTTGAAAAATTTAACAATCGCCTTTTTATTGATGCTGACCCAATCAGCATACCCCACCGTTTTTCAAAGCTGCAAGATGTAGAAATTACAGCTTTTTGGACGGCTATGCTCGCATGGGGTCAACGTAAAACCATCATCAATAATGCCAATAAACTCTTTGAATTGATGGACAATGCACCCCATGATTTTATTCTGAACCATCAAGAAGTTGATAGACAACACTTTATGGATTTTAAACATAGAACGTTTCAACCACTGGATACCTTATATTTTCTTGAGTTTTTACAACATTTTTACAAAAAACACAACTCGCTTGAAGAGGCTTTTACGCTTTCTGTAACGGATACAGATAATTACGTAGAAAATGCCCTCGTAGGTTTCCATGAATTATTTTTTTCTTTACCCAATGCCCCTCAACGCACCCGAAAGCACATCGCTAATCCTCAATCAAAGAGTACATGTAAACGCTTATGTATGTTTTTGAGATGGATGGTACGAAAAGATGAAAATGGAGTGGATTTCGGAGTGTGGCATAAAATACCTACCTCCCAGTTGATGATGCCTTTGGATGTGCACGTAGAACGTCAAGCCCGCCGTTTGGGACTTATACAAAGGCAACAAACGGATTGGTTGACGGTAAAAGAACTGACCGAAAACCTTCTCCAATTCGACCCCAACGACCCAGTTAAATATGATTTTGCCTTATTCGGAATGGGGATTTTGGAGAAAGATTTTCTAAAATAAAATCAGCATTTTTCATTAAAAATACTGAGGGGTATCATCTCTATTGAAATGATACCCCTCAGTATTTTAATGAAAAAAGCATTGATAATCAATGACTTATTGCGGATAATTGCTTATAAACTCAAATGTATAACCGCGTTCTTTGAGCATATCTATTATTTTAACCAAATCCTCTCTGCCACGTTCTTTAACAAGCATTTCATCATGTCCCAGAATAACAAGATGATTGGGTACTTGCATGGCTTTTCTATTGAATAAATCATCAACTCGAGCTAAAAATTGTTGCGGCGTTTCTTTGGGTAAAGTATTGCCATAATGCTCCCATTCTATATCCCAACCATAGATTTTAAAGCCATTTTCAAGTAGAATTGAAGCCGTTTTTCCTCCACTTTGCGACCAATTTCTTTGAATATTGGGTGTAGCCCAAATATCACGACCGGGCATACGAATGATTTTTAAACCAAGATTTAAGTCCTTTTCATTATCCATCATGTCTTTTGCAGCGGTTTGTGGGCTGCTGTAAAATTGCTTATATTTATGATAAGCATGAGAGTAGGAGTGGTTGCACAACTCTATATAAGGGTTCACGCGCATATCTTCCATCTTTTGCATGAAATTTTTGTTGGATTGAGCATGTTTACCCACCACAAAAGCGCTCATTTTCACTTCCTTTTTAGTGATAATATCCGTTAAAAAATTGGTAGGGGAGAGCGGTCCATCATCGAAAGTCAAATACACCACTTTGGTATTGGAGTCAATAACGGATTTGGGCATTTTGGCAGGTATGGCTGCCACAGTATCTTTTTTCTCAGCTTCAGCCAAAAGGCTATCACTTGATGGTTTATACTGAGGGGTATTGGCGGTTGGGTTAGTTACTGTATCACTTTGGCAAGCCGTTAATTGCAGCAAAGAAGCAAATATTAAACTGATATTCATAAATCTACTCAGGATATGCGGTTCGAATTTCATTGATATTTTTAATTCAATATAGATTTTCAAAAAGAGATGCAAATTTAGTTTTTTTTCTTTTCAAAACTTCATCAGCGTTCTTTTTAACGAAAAAAATACGACTTGGATATATAATTTTAAAGAATTAATAAAAAAACAATAAAGTTAGTTTGTTTTTAAAACTAAGTTAGAGTATATTTGTTTTATTATTTTAAAAAGTAAAATCCCAACTGTTTTTAAACTCTAAATTTTACTTTTACGTTTCTTTTAAATTAACATTAAAAACGTGAAAATCATTTTAAAATCGTAAATATACTGAGGGGGTAAAACCTTTCATTCAACCAATCACGCAACTATATAAAAAAAATATGAAAATCGCACTCGCACAATTGAACTACCACATCGGCAATTTTGAAGGAAATCTTGAAAAAATGCAAGGTATGGTTACCAAAGCCAAAGCTTTGAAAGCAGATATAATAGTTTTCGGAGAGTTATCCACGTGCGGATATCCTGCCCGTGACTTTTTAGAATTTGATGATTTTATTAAAAAATCCTACGCTTCGGTGGAGGCTTTGACTAAAATGGCGCAAGGGATTGCTATAGTGGTGGGTTCTCCCACGCGCAATCCACGTCCCGAGGGTAAAGACCTTTTTAACTCATGTTACTTCTTGGCGGATGGTGTGGTGAAACACGTGCAGCATAAAACACTGCTCCCGACGTATGATATTTTTGATGAATATCGCTATTTCGAGCCTGCCGATGAGTGGAATATTTTGGAGCATAATGGCTATAAAATAGCTCTTTCGGTTTGTGAAGATATTTGGAATGTGGGCAATGAAAATCCGTTGTATAAAATATGCCCTTTGGATGAAATGATGCCGCAAAATCCTGATTTTATCATCAATATTTCCGCTTCACCTTTTGCATACGACCACGCAGGCGAGCGTTTGCATACCGTACGCTCGAATGTAGAACGCTACAAAATGCCTTTATTTTATTCAAATATTGTGGGTGGACAGACGGATGTTATTTTCGATGGCGGCTCATTGGTCATTTCGCCCGATGGAAAAATATTTGATGAAATGCCCTTTTTTGAAGAGTGTTTACGGGTGTACGAGTTAGACGAAGTAATGAAAGGTGGCATTGAAAAACAGCAGCCCAAAGATGATTCTGTGAAACTTATTCACGATGCGCTCATAGTCGGTATTCAGGATTATTTTCGTAAAATAGGTTTGAAAAAAGCCATTTTAGGCTTGTCAGGCGGGATTGATTCAGGCGTGGTGGCAGTGATGGCTGCCCGTGCTTTGGGGGCGGATAATGTAAGGTGCCTATTGATGCCGTCTCAATTTTCAAGCGACCACTCCGTAAATGATGCTCGACAATTGGCTGAAAAATTGGGTATTCAGTACGATATTGTGCCTATCGAGCCCATGTATGAGGCTTATATGGACACGTTGAAAAACCACTTTTTCGGCTTGCCTTTTAATATTACGGAGGAAAATCTTCAAGCGCGTGTAAGAGGTATGCTTGTAATGGCTTTTTCAAATAAATTCGGAAATATCCTTTTAAATACGTCGAATAAATCTGAAATGGCAGTGGGTTACGGTACGCTTTATGGCGATATGTGCGGCGGTTTAGCTGTTTTGGGCGATGTATATAAAACGCAGGTATATGATTTAGCGAGGTATATCAATAAAGATGGTGAAATAATCCCTCAAAATACCATCACAAAACCACCTTCGGCTGAGTTACGCCCGGGTCAAAAAGATTCGGATAGTTTGCCTGATTACGATATTTTGGATAAAGTACTTTATCAGTACATTGAAAAACGTCAGGGCCCCAAAGAACTCGTGGCAATGGGGTTTGATGAGGCTTTAGTAGCGCGTGTGTTGCGCATGGTGAACATCAATGAATTTAAGCGCGAACAAACTGCTCCCGTTATCAGAGTGTCCTCAAAAGCTTTTGGTTCTGGACGTAGGATGCCAATAGTGGGGAAATATTTAGCATAAAGTAGTGCAGAACTCCAGTTCTGCACTATGAAAAAAAACGGCTTTGTGCGTCCACAAAGCCGTTTTTAATTTAAATAAGACCAAACTTACATTAAACTATGAAAGCCTAACGCAAAAAAATATATGATTTAAAGGGTTTAAGAGATTACAAGTTTCAAATGTTTTTGATGATTAGGCGGCAAAGTCAAGCATCTTACGCCAATGTTTATAATATCTTTATATTATTTCACTAATATGATACAAAGATAATAATAATTATCAAATTGGTTATTTTTATTTAAATATTTTTCATTTTATTTTTATTATAATCAAATTAGTTATATTGAATTGCTTGTAAACACCCATTTTGAACGTTTTCCACCAAGTATATATTTAAAGAGAAGTGAAACTTAGTTGATTATTCAGTCCAAACAGCTCAATGATTTTTTAATAAGAATTAAAAAGATTTCGGTGCAACCTATTGATATTCAATAAAATAACTACCCCCCTCAGTATTTTGAGTAGTAAGAGGCGTTTTTTTATTAAAAAATAATTGCAGAATGCATAAAATAGATTAATTTTGCATGTCATTTTAAAAATGGCAAGCTCCTGTAGCTCAGTTGGTTAGTAGCACCTGACTCATAATCAGGGGGTCACAGGTTCAAGCCCTGTCGGGAGCACATATATAAAGCCTTAGTAATCAATTGATTATTAAGGCTTTTGTTATTTACATAAGTTCCATTGTAATTGAAAAAATCAGGTAAATCAGCGTTTGTTTCCGAAAATACTGAGGGGATATCCCTTAAAATTTTGACCTTTGCATTTCATTGAAATTCAATCGGCAAAATGTCAAAAGAAAAAATTTATTCTCGCTCTTATCGTTTGCGCAAAGCTTATTGGACAACGGCGGTAGTCATGTTCAGTTATACTCGCCTGTGGTTTTTTAAAAAAATATTGGGGCAATCGTGGTACAATAAACGAATCCTCCCACTGCATATCCAAAACGCAGAACGGGTGCGCGATGCTATTTTAGAACTCAATGGCTTGTTCATAAAATTGGGACAGATTCTGTCTATTTTATCTAATTTCTTACCTGAAGCTTTTCAAAAACCGTTGGAATCACTTCAAGACCAGATTCCACCAAGACCTTTTGCTTCAGTAAAAGCACGGATTTTACGAGAATTGGGAAAACCTATTGAGGAGTTATTTGAAAAATTTGATGAAAATGCCCTCGCGGCAGCTTCCATTGGACAGGCGCATCGTGCACGACTTTTTGATGGTACAGAGGTGGTTGTGAAGGTGCAACATGCCGATATTGAAATGGTAGCGCAGGTAGATTTAGAGATTATTCAGCGTTTGACGCGCCTTGCTGCTTGGTTTTATGATGTTAAAGGCATGGATTATCTCTACACACAAGTGCGCAAAATGATTGAAGAGGAGTTGGATTTTACCCGCGAAGCCAATTCCATGGAACAAATACGAGCAAATATTACAGAAGAAGTTGGTATCACTATCCCTGTAGTGCATCGCGCTTATTCTACTCAAAAAGTAATGACCACTACTTGGCATGATGGGGTGAAAATTTCCAATATTGCTCAATTAGATGCTTGGGGAGTCAATCGTCGAGAATTGGCTAATTGCTTATTGAGGGCATATTCCAGAATGTTGTTTAAAGATGGTCTTTACCACGCTGACCCACATCCAGGTAATATATTGGTACAGCAGGACGGCTTGGTGGTACTGCTTGATTTTGGAGCAGTGTCAACATTGAGTTCGTCTTTACGTGAGGGTATTCCACAACTCATAGAAGCAGCGGTCAGAAATGATACCGCAGCAATGATAACGGCATTAAATTCCATGGGCTTTTTGGCTCAAAATAAGGATGCCGAAAAAATGGCTGAAAAGATGCTTAATGCTTTGCGCAATTTTCTACAAAATGAAGTGAAATTTGAGGGGCTAAACTTTAAAGATATACAAGTTGATCCATTTAATAATAGTCTTATTAGCCTTATTCAAGAAATTGGATTCAATGGAGTGGCAGGTACTGTACAAGTGCCCAAAGACTATGTATTGCTCAGCAGAATGATTACGCTCCTTCTTGGGCTGTGTAATACGCTCGACCCGACGCTCAATCCATTGGATGTGATACGTCCCTATGCTCAAAAGTACATGATAGGTGAAAAAGAGGGTTTGTTTTCTTTTGTTAGCGTACTACTGAGAAGAACTGTTGCCACTACGCTCGGTTTGCCAGATGAAATCCATCAAGTTTTACAAAAAGCTAAAAAAGGTGAGCTTGAAATCAGTAATCCGGATGTTAAATATGGTGCTCGGTTGTTGTACTTGGCTGGGCAGCAATTGATTTTCACGTTATTACTTATTGCCGCAGCTATAGCGAGTTTTCTTTTTAATAAAGAAGAGAAAATAGAATATGCCCGAATAGGGTATTGGATTAGTGGTTTTTTCCTCTTCATGCTTTTTAGGGCTATGCGCAAGGGTAGGAAGTATTTATGAACTACTTTTTTTAACTTTTTTTCCCTTTAAGTGTTTAGCTTTTAGAAAGTATAAAACAATCGTTCAACCATTTATTTAAGCCGTAGATATTGGGGCTTTCAAAAGTATTCTTTAAGTTTGCATCACAAGGATTTAAACTACATTATTAACCAAAATCACCTAAAAGCTATGGAAGCAATCACTACATCAATTGAAATTTTGGATTATAGTCCAGTGTACAACGACGATTTTAAGCGGTTAAACATGGAGTGGATGGCACATTTCAAAGAAGAGGTTGCCCATAAATTGCTTGTTGAGAATCCCGAAGCTCAAATTATCAATAACGGGGGCTATATTTTCTTTGCTAAAGTGGATGATAAAATAGTAGGGACAGGTGCTTTATTGCGTGAAAGCAATAAATTGTATGAAATTGCGGATATGGCTGTGACCCCTCAGTATCAAGGCAGACATATCGGCAAATCACTTCTTCAAAAAGCGATTGATAAGGCTAAAGGGGCAGGCGCAAAGCAAGTTTATTTGATTACAAGCACAAAATTGAAAACGTCGATAGAGATGTATCGAACATTTGGCTTTCGTGAAATGCCTTTTGACCCTGAAATGTCCATTTATGATGGTTCGGATGTAAAAATGGTGCTAAACTTGAAATAATAGCTTTTTTTAAGGCTTGGTAACCTCAATGGATATTTTCATATACCATCGAGGTTATTTTTTTGTAGTTATTAATAATGATAAGGCTTTATTTTTTTTAAAATGGTGAAAAGGCATACATTTGCATCTCTTTTTTAAAAAATAGTAAAAATGGCTACGCCTGATCAAGGTCGAAAATGGAGTGTAAGCGGGCTTTTAGTGGCTCTTGGTATCGTTTTTGGCGATATAGGTACTTCTCCTCTTTATGTTTTTCAAGCAATTGTTGGCTCCGAAAAAGTAACTAAAGAATTGATATTGGGTAGTTTATCCTGTATCTTCTGGACGCTTATCCTCATCACTACTTTTAAATATGTGTATTTAGCTCTTAAAGCGGATAATCGTGGAGAGGGAGGCATTTTTGCTCTTTATGCACGGGTACGGCGATATAAGGCACGATGGGCAATCTTCCCTGCCCTGATTGGATGTGCTACGCTGATGTCGGATGGTTTTATCACGCCGGCCATTTCTATTTCGGCAGCAGTAGAAGGTATTCATCGAATTTCTGCTGAAATACCTACTGTTCCTATCGTAATCAGTATTTTACTTTTCTTATTCATTTCTCAACAATTTCGAGCGGGTGCGTTGGG